>DMPD01000174.1 GCA_003456125.1 Cyanobacteria bacterium UBA8156
GCCGCTTGGTTTGCTGCTGTTGCCAATGTTGCTCCACACGCTGCAGGGTTTGCCCCAGGGTGCCAAACACCATCGCCAACCGTGCTTTTTCATCGGTGCGGGGCACCACATTCCACAAATGGGAACCCAACAGCGCCAGACCGTAGCTGGTCTCGCCGTGGTAAATCGGGAATACAATGCTGCCCTGCACCTCGAACTTTTGGGCCGCCTTTTGCCACTCGCCGCTGCGTTTTTCTTGGCGCAAATCGGCAATGGGTACCGGCTTTCGCTGCAAGATCACCTGATCCATCAGGTCTCCCGGTTGCAACGCCATCCGTTCTTTCAAAAATTTGATCTCTCCCGCTGGGGTGACCCCCCCCCGCCCCATCAACCGATGGTTCTCGCGATCGTAGGTGGCAATCCACAGCAGCTTGTATTCAAAGCCAGTCCGCAAATAGTCCAGCGTCGCGGCGATCGCCCCGTCAATGTCTTCGACCTCGCGGAGGTATTGCAGCACGCGCCCCAGGCTCACGAACTGCCGATCGACCGGACTAATGTTTGGCGAACTCCCGGATTGGCTCATAGGGGGGAAAAACCGTGGATTGCGAAAACCGCTGCAAAAACAGCTTGAAGCGAGCTGGCCAAAGTTTTGCCGTAAGCGTTACCGGGCTGCACACCCAACTTGCATAATCGGACACTTTACCGCCGGTTTGGTCGGGACGGAACCAACATGGTGAGATTTTAGCGCAAAATTTTTAGTCCTGCGGGGAGGAATGCCTAAGGAACTTCTTCGAGGAGCCACTCGCTGGCGCGGGTTTTGGGTTGGAGGGTCAAACAGACGGCTTTGCCCAGCCGGGGCCGGTGCTTGGTGGTTTGCAGAGACTCTCGGACTTCGGCACTGAGGCTCCAATCGTTGAGGCAGGCCGCCACCCGCTGCAGCCGGGCGCAGTACTCGTCTTCCGTCAGGGGAAAAGAAGCCTGTTCGCAGTAGCGCCACATCACCAAGAACAATACGCGATCGCCTTGGCGCCGGAGCTGCACATCGTAGGAGTGTCCCCACTTATCCAGAAACAGTTGCCGTAAGTCAGAGCCGTCCATGGTCGCGGGCTGGAGTTTTTTTGATTATGGCACTTCGTGGGGCATAGAATAAAGTCAGTTCGGTTGCCAGAGGCTTGTGATGACGTTGGCTTTGACGCGGGAAAACGTGGAAACGGTGTTGGATGAATTGCGGCCCTACCTCATCTCGGACGGCGGCAATGTGGAGTTGGTGGATATTGACGGGCCGGTGGTCAAGCTGCGGTTGCAGGGAGCCTGCGGTTCCTGTCCCAGTTCCACCATGACCCTACGCATGGGCATCGAACGCAAGTTGCGGGAATCGATCCCGGATATTGGCGACGTGGAGCAGGTGTTTTAGGGCCGGTGCACTACCAACAACCCTCGATCCGGCAATGGTGGGGGCGGCTTTGGGTCGCCCTCTGCCTCTTGGCCCTGGGGCTGGTGTTGGCACCGCTGTTGGGCTTGGTGTTTTTTGTGGCGATGCGGGGTGGCCAACGGTTGAATGGGGCCCTACTGACCCAGTTGCCGCCAGCCGCTGGGATGGCCGGTGGCGGTTTGGGCAATGCGGTGGTGGGTACTCTGGTGATGGTCGGCCTGGCCACGGCGATCGCCACGCCCATTGGCATCGGTGCCGCTGTGTTTAGCCAGGAGTTGGGGCCTCCCGATCGCCCCCTGGCCCGATTGGTGCGGTTGGCGACGGGAATGTTAAGTGGCGTGCCCTCCATTGTGGTTGGGGCCTTTGGCTATGCCACGGTGGTGCTGACCACAGCCCGATTCACAGGAGGGCGCTACGCCTTCTCGGCGATCGCCGGGTCTTTGGCGTTGGCGGTGATGATGGTGCCGATTGTGGCCCAGACCACCGAAAGCCGATTGCGGTTGCTGCCCCAGGCTTGGCGAGAAGGGGCGATCGCTTTGGGGGCTACCCCCCAACAAACCCTGTTGCGGGTCATTTTGCCGGCGGGAGCCCCCGCCATCGCCACGGGGGTTTTGCTGGCCATGGCCCGGGCGGCGGGGGAAACCGCACCCCTGATCTTTACAGCGCTGGGTCTGGATTTTTGGCTGCGGGATTTGCGGCGGCCGGCCCCCGCCCTCTCGATTTCCATTTGGCGCTTGGCCACCGGCATCGATGCCAATCAACAGGAGTTGGCCTGGGCGGGGGCCCTGTTGTTGCTGTTGCTGGTGTTTACCGCAGCCCTGCTGGCCCGGTTGACCACCCGACGCTAAAGCGGCAAGGCCAACACAAACCGGGAGGCCGTCGGCACCAGGGCGGTGTTGGTGTTCCCCAAGTCGTTGAGGGCCACCCCGGTCAACACAGCCACGTCCACGGCACTGGCGATCGCCCCGTTGTTGCCCAGGGTGGCAATGGCGATCCGGGCGGGGGTGCCACTAGCCGCACTGCTGTAAATGGCGGCTACTTTGCCGGTGGTGCCCACATTGAGGCCGAGACCAGTCAAACCGACGGCATTGTTGGCAAACAGACCCGCGCCATTGAGCACCAGAATGTTGGCATTGCCGATCGCCGTGGTGGAGGCACTCACAAAGGCTGCTACGGATTCGGTGGGCACCCCCCGGAAAACCCCAACCGTGTTTTCTGCTGTGAAGTCCAACAGCCCGTTGCCAAAACCGGTGAGGGTATCCAAGCCGTTGGTGGTGGCCGTCTCAAACCGGAAGGTGTCCAACACCCCCGTCCCAATCAAGGCATCGTCGCCGGTGCCTCCCACCAGCGTATTGTTGCCGGCCCCCCCCAGCAGCGAATCGTTGCCGTTGCCGCCGCTGAGGCTGTCGTTGCCTTCCCCGCCCAACAGGGTGTCGTTGCCGGCTCCCCCATCCAAGACATCGTTGCCCTGACCCCCATCCGCAGAATCGTCGCCATCACCGCCAAACAAAAAGTCGTTGCCCTCGTTGCCAAACAGGGTGTCGTTGCCGGCTAACCCTTCGATGGTGTCGTCACCCCCCCGCCCAAAGATCAAATCGCCAAAGGGTGTAGCTACAATCGTGTTGGGGGAATTGGCCGAGCCGTTGGCATTGGCCTCACCGGTAACCGGCGTGCTGGGCACCAAAGCGCCGAGGCGATCGCTTTGGGGGCCATCGTTGATCCCGGTGTTGATCCGGTTGCCCACCGTGATTGCGGGTGCCGGGGGCTGGGTTTGGGGCACCAAGTTCGGGGTAAAGCCGGTGGTGCCGATCCGATTGGCGTCGGTGTTGAGCAGGGTCGCCAACAATAGCCCGGTGCCGCTCCGCACCAAGGTGTTGGAGCCCGATTGGGAGAGGTTCACCGCGTTGGCACCGGTGCCGGGGGCCGTCAGTGGGCTGCTCAATCCCAGAAAATCTTGGGTTGGGTTGAAATCGGTGACGGTGAGGGTGCCCCCCACAGCCAACACAAATACATCCACGCCGTTGCCGCCGCTCACCGTATCGTTGCCGGGCCCCCCAAACAGCACATCGTTGCCGTCGTTGCCTTCCAGCAAATCATCCCCTTCGCCGCCAAACAAGAGGTCGTCCCCTTCGTTGCCCTGAAGGGAGTCGTTGCCCGCCAACCCTTCGATCGTGTCGTTGCCCCCCCGTCCCAAAATCAAATCCCCGAAGGACGTGGCCACAACCGTGTTGGGGGAGTTGGCCACACCGTTGGCGTTGGCTTGACCGGTGACCGGCGTGGTGGGCACCAGCGCCCCAATGCGATCGCCCAGGGGCCCATCACCGGTGTTGAGGTTGATGCGGTTACCCACGGTGATGGGGAGCGGCACCGGCGTGGGCGGGGCGATCGGTGGGGTCAAATTCGGCGTGAAGTTGTTGGCGGATACCTGAGCGGCGTTGGTGTTCAGCAGGTTGGCCAGCAACTGGTTGCCGCTGGTGATGGCGGTGTTGCTCCCAATCTGAGAAATCACCACCGGGTTTACCAAACTGCCCGGCGCTCCCACGCCGCCGCTCAATCCCAGAAAATCCTGGGCCGGATTGAAGTCGGTGATGGTGAGGGTGCCCCCCGGCGTGAGGACAAATACATCCAAACCGCTGCTGCCGGTAGCCGTGTCGTTCCCCAAGCCACCGATCAAAACGTCGTTGCCGTCCCCGCCGTCCAATAAATCGTCGCCGTCGCCCCCCAACAACAAGTCATCCCCTTCGTTGCCCAACAGGGTGTCGTTGCCCCCCAAACCTTCGCTCGTGTCGTTGCCCCCCCGCCCAAAAATTAAATCCCCAAAGGAGGTGGCAATCAGGGTGTTGGGAGAGTTCGCCGTCCCGTTGGCGTTGGCTTCGCCGGTGATCGGCGTCGTGGGTACCAAAGCCCCTAGGCGATCGCCCAAGGGGCCGTCCCCCAACCCTAGGTTGATCCGGTTGCCAGTCACTGGGCTGACGGGGAAAATCGGGGTGACCGGCACCGCGCTGGGAGGGGTGGTTTGGGTGGCAAGGGTGGTGGTGAAGTTGCCGCTGCCCAACCGATTGGGGGTCAGTCCTTCCAAAATGGCCAAAATGCGACCGTTGCCCACCACGGCGGTATCGCTCAACCCGGAAGCCACCAGCGAAATTGGGTTGGGGCCGCTGCCCGGCGGCGTGAGTCCCCCATCCAACCCCAGGCGATCGCGCGTGGGGTCAAAGCCCCGAATCCGGTTCAGCCCTTCCCGACCGTCCACCACAAACAGGTTGAAGCCGTCACCCCCTTCCAAGGTGTCGTTGCCCAGATCGCCAAACAACACATCGTTGCCCCCGTCGCCCAAGATAAGGTCGTCTCCCTGCCCGCCGAAAACCGTATCGTTGCCGTTGCCCCCCCGCAACGTGTCGTTGCCCAGGTTGCCAAACAGGGCATCGTTGCCCTCTTCTCCCAAGAGCGAATCTTCGTTTTGACCGCCAAATAGGCTGTCGTTGCCGTCCCCCCCTGCCAACAGGTCGTTGCCCCGATTGCCGTACAGCACATCGTCCCCTTCGTTACCAAAGAGGCTGTCGTTGCCGTCCAGACCCAGGATCGTGTCGTTGCCCCCCCGCCCAAACACCACATCGGCAAAGGGGGTGGTCACAATCGTGGCCGCCGAATTGGTCGGGCCGTTGGCATTGGCCTCGCCGGTGACCGGGGTGAAAGGCGGTACATCTTGAATCCGGTCGGATTGGGGGCCGTCGTTGGGCCCCAAGTTGATCCGGTTGCCGACGGTGATGGGCAAGACCGGCGGGCCGCTGGGGGTGACCACCACATTCGTGAAATTGGCGGGGCTGAGGGCGCTGGGGGCCGTATTCAGCAGGATCGCGATCGCCCGATCGCCGTTAAACAAGAGGGTATTGGCCCCCGCCGTCACGAGGGAAAGGGAACTGTTGGGGGTACCGGGGGGAATCAAGCCGTTGGTCAGGATCAGCACATCCCGGGCCGGCGAAAAATCCACGATCGTGACTACTTGGCGATCGCCCCCCTCCACCACAAACCCGTTGAAGCCCGCTCCTCCCGACAGGGTGTCGTTGCCTTCGTCCCCAAGCAACAGATCGTTGCCGTCGTCTCCCCGCAAAGAATCGTTGCCGGCTCCCCCCCGCAGGGTGTCGTTGCCCTGACCGCCAAACAACGTGTCGTCACCGGGGCCCCCCAACAGCAAATCATGGCCTTGGTTGCCAAACAGCGCATCAAACCCATCGCCCCCGTTCAAGGTGTCGTTGCCCTGGCCGCCAAACAAAGCATCGTTATCAGGGCCCCCTGCCAACGAGTCGTTGCCCTCGTTGCCAAACAGGGTGTCGTTGCCCCCCAAACCCAAAACCGTGTCGTCTCCCCCCAATGCCCGAATTTCGTCGGCGACATCACTCCCCGCCAACAAATCTGCCGCCGCCGTCCCGAAAAAAATGGCCATACCCGACACTCCCTCGCCAATCGCGCTCAGGTTTAGCACGGGCGATCGCCCCCGTCAAAGGCAAAATCTGCCAGATTTTTCCCGACATTTGCAGGCCAATCTTGCCGGTTTGTGCAAGGTTACAAAAAGTTGGGGAAATCCTCAAACGGAAACTCGCGGTTGCCCAACTCCGAAGGGGGGCGATCGTTGCTCCAGGCCCACCACACGGTGCCGCATTCGCACCAATAAAATTCTTGCCATTTGCGGCGACGGTCTTCCCCGTAAACGGGTGCTCGTCGGTTAATCCAAACGGCTTTGGCCCCGGCTGCCGTCGTGCCGCAGCTCGGACAACAAAACGCAAACGCCCGCACGGCTTGGCTCGTCCAGAGGGGGGGGTGCGGCTGAAAAGCATCCATGAAAGTACCTTGACCCTACTGCCATCATACCGGTCGGGCAGGGGCTAGCTGTCTCACCAGCGCTGTGGTACGATAATGGGCTCAACTCGACACCAAACTCGGTCATGGCCAACATCAAATCTGCCGCCAAACGGGCGGAAGTCGCCGAACGCAATCGCCAACGCAACAAATCCCACAAATCGGCGATCGGCACCCTCATGAAAAAGTACTTTGGGGCGGTGTCCGAGTACGCCGCCAATCCGACCCCGGAAGCCCTGGCCGCGGCTCAAGACCGCATGAACTTGGCCTACAGCAAAATTGACAAGGCGGTCAAAAAAGGCATCTTGCACCGCAACACCGGCGATCGCCGCAAAGCCCGTTTGGCCGCCGCCCTCAAACAAGCCGCTGCTCCCGCCGCCTAAATGCTGGCCTTGATCGGGGCAACAAAATATCGGGGCAACAAAATATCGGGGCAACAAAATAGGGTCGGCGCTGACAGTAGGAGAACATCCTGGGGGCCTCCGCTAAATTTCCGCCAAACTTCCGGTAATCTCTCCTGTACCCTGGAGAGGTGGGCGTTGGTGGGGCGTACCGCAACGTCATCGAGCTGTTTTGGCGTACAAGCATCTCCGGTCATGCTTCCGGTCACACTTTGGCATCCCCCCCATGAGCAACCCCCACCCGCCCTCTGGTTCTGTTCCCGATTCTGTTTCTGGCAGTGAGGCTTACGGTGAGTCCCAAGGGAATTCCGAACTCCAGCGCCTCAAAGAAAATTTTCTCTATGCCAAAGCCCGCTACCACGGCGAGTTTACCCCTGCCAACTTGGTGTTTGATGCCAATTTGCAGGAGTTTGCCGGGCGGGTGGCGATCGTCTGTGCCCTCGAAAACGGCGGCAAAATTTCCCCGTTGGAAGCCTATCAAGAAATTCGCCGCCTCTGGGAAGCCCTCGATATCTCCCGCCACCAATTGTTTGATGAGCCGGTTGGATGAGCGGCAAGCTCCCCCGGTAGGCACTGCCTTCTCTTGGTTCAATTGTTAAGTATTGCAAAAAACGCCCGGGGTATTCACTGAGCAGCGTTTAGCATTTTGAGAGACATTTGCGCCCCAGTGCGGCGATCGCCGTGATGGAACGGAATAACAAACCCATTCAAGAAGACGGAGAAACGTTTTGACTCTGCGCGTTGCGGTGGTAGGCGGTGGCCCGGCGGGGGCTTCGGCGGCGGAGACCTTAGCCAAAGCCGGCATTGAAACCTATTTGTTTGAGCGGAAGTTGGACAACTGCAAACCCTGCGGTGGGGCGATCCCGTTGTGCATGGTTTCAGAATTTGCGCTACCCGCCGAAATTATCGACCGACGGGTGCGGCGCATGAAGATGATTTCACCGAGCGATCGGGAAGTAGACATCGCGTTGGACAACCCGGAAGAATACATCGGGATGTGCCGGCGGGAGGTCTTGGATGCCTTTTTGCGGAACCGGGCGGCGCAGTTGGGGGCCCAGCTCATCAACGGTCGGGTGTTGGACATCACGATCCGGGACAACGGCAATCAGCCCTATACCCTGCACTACACCGATTTTTCGGCGGGTGGGCCCACGGGCATCAAAAAATCCTTGGATGTGGATGTGATTGTGGGAGCCGATGGGGCCAATTCGGTGGTGGCCGAGGCGATCGATGCCGGCAGCTACAACTATGCGATCGCCTTCCAGGAGCGGATTCGGATTCCGGCCGACAAGATGAAGCACTACGAAGACCTGGCGGAGATGTACGTCGGGGACGACGTATCGCCAGATTTTTATGCCTGGGTGTTTCCAAAGTACGATCACGTGGCGGTGGGCACCGGCACGATGCACGTCAACCAGAAGAAAATCAAAGGGTTGCAGGCGGGCATCCGGGAGCGGGCCAAGGCTCGGATCGAAGGTGGGGAAGTGATCAAAATCGAAGCGCACCCCATTCCGGAACATCCGCGGCCGCGGCGGGTGGTGGGTCGGGTAGCCCTGGTGGGGGATGCCGCCGGCTATGTCACCAAGTCCAGTGGCGAGGGCATTTATTTTGCGGCCAAATCGGGGCGGATGTGTGCCGAGGCGATCGTGGAGTTTGCCAACGGGGGGCAGCGCATCCCCACCAGCAACGATCTGAAGGTGTACATCAAGCGGTGGGATCGGCAATACGGCCTCACCTACACGGTGCTCGACGTGTTGCAACGGGTGTTCTACAACTCGAATGCCGCCCGCGAAGCCTTTGTGGAAATGTGTGCCGATAAGGACGTACAGAAACTGACCTTTGACAGCTATCTGTACAAGACGGTGGTGCCGGCCAATCCTTTGGTTCAACTGAAGATCACGGCCAAGACCATTGGCAGCCTGCTGCGGGGCAATGCTTTGGTGCCCTAGGGGCAGACGCGTCCGCGGATAGTCGCAGGGGGGAGCTGGGTTGACCGGCTCCCTTTTTGGTACGGTAAGAAACGAAACAGCGCTCCGGGCTTGGGCCTATGTCGTCGGCGATCGCCTTTTTGTGGAGTGTGGCGTTTTTGATGGGGGCCTATGCCAGCGGCTTACCGCTGGGCTGGTGGGCCGTGGCGGCGGCTTTTGGAATCTGGTTTGGGTTGGCGATCGCCGTGCCCCTTGTCCTGCCCCGCTTTTTGCCGCGGTGGGCCTTTTTGGTGGCGGCGGTGGTGGCGGCGATCGCCCGTGCCTACGGGATTGTCCGGATACCGCAGCCAGCGGCCAACGACATTTCCCGGATTGAGCCGGGGCCGGTGGTGGTGCAGGGCACCTTGGTGAACACCCCCACCATGAACCGGAGCGGGCGGGGGCGGTTTCTGTTGCAGGCAGAGACCATCCGGCCCGAAAAGAGCGACGAGCCGGCGCAAGCGGTCAGCGGTCGGGTATACACCACGGTCTCGCTGTTGAAAACGACGGGGTTGCGGCCGGGGCAAAAACTGGAAGTATCGGGGTTGTTGTACCGTCCACGGCCAGCCCAGAATCCGGGGGCGTTTGATTTTCGGGCCTTTTTGGCCCGGCAAGGGGTTTTTGCGGGGATGGGAGCCCGGGATGTCAAGCCCCTCTCTCCGCCACCGGGTTGGGGGACCTGGTGGGTGCGCGATCGCATTGTGCGGGCCCACACCACCGGTTTGGGCGTCCCGGCCGGGCCCTTGCTCAGCTCCATGCTGTTGGGCAGCCTGGCGATAGACCTCGAAGCTGACATCAAAGACCAATTTGTGCGGGTCGGTTTAGCCGCGGTTTTGGCGGCCTCCGGGTTTCAGGTGACGTTGGCCCTGGGTATAGCCCTCAAGTTTTGCGAGAATGCTCGCCCGGCGCAAAAGTTGGCGATTGGCTTGCTCACATTGGGGGGACTGTTTGTCTTAACCGGGGGCAGTCCTTCCGTCGCCCGGGCCACGGTGATGGGTATGGGTGGGTTGCTGGGGTTGGTCTCGGGACGCAAAACCCAACCGTTGTTTTGGTTGGTCTTGGCCGCCATTCTGCTGACGGTGCTCCAACCCATGTGGATTTGGGATTTGGGGTTTCAATTCAGCTTTCTGGCCACCTTGGGATTGATGGTCTCGGCCCAGCCCATTGCCAAATACCTGCAGGGATTGCCCCCAGCGATCGCCGAACCGCTGGCCATTTCCTTGGCCGCCAGTCTCTGGACCTTGCCTTTGCAACTGTTTGCCTTTGGTCGAATTTCGCCCTACGGGGCGATCGCCAACGTGCTGGTGCTGCCCTTGGTCTCTTTGGCCACCTTGGGCGGGGCGATCGCCGGGGCTTTGGGGGTGGTGTTGGTGCCGTTGGGCGCCCTCGCCAGTTGGGTGTTGTTGGCCCCCATGACCTTGTTGCTGGCGATCGTGGACGGGTTCGATCGCTTGCCTGGCGTGGCCGCCACCACCGGCCGGATCGAGCTTTGGCAATTGGTGGCGGCCTACGGGGCGATCGTCTTGGCGTGGTCTCTGTCGGCGGTGGGCAAGCGCTGGCCCGCCATCGGCTTGTTTTTGCTGGTGATCTTGTTTCTGCCGGGCTTATACGCCCGTCAAAATACATTCCAGATGGTGTTTTTGGAGAACCGGAACACCCCCAGCGCCGTGATTCAAAATCAAGGCCAAACGGTGGCCATCAACGCCGGCAACGCCAGCAACGTCGGGTTTACCCTGTTGCCCCTGTTGCAAAGCCAGGGCATTAACCGCATCGATTGGGCGATCGCCACCGATCCCCAACCAGAAATCAGCGAGGGCTGGCGGTGGTTTGCCGACCCCAAAGCCCTACGCATCGGCAAGTTTGTGGATTTGGAAGCCACCGGCGCTTCCCAAACCTACCGTGAAACCCTCCAGCAATTGCGCGATCGGGGCACCGCCGTGACCGCATTGGCGGTGGGGCAATCCCTGGAGTTGGGGCCCCAAATCCGGATCGAGCGGGTTCACCGCTTGGCGCTGCGCCTGCAAGTGGGCGATCGCACTTGGTTGCACCTCATTACCAGCGAAGACAAAGCCCAAGACGAATTGGCCGCAAGCCAAGCCAACCTGCAGGCCGACATTTTGTGGTGGAACGGACGGCCCCTCCGGGAACAACTGTGGGCCCGGATTCAACCCCAAATTGCCTTGGCCTCCAGCAACACATTGCCCGAGAGCACCCAAGCCCAACTGGAAAAGCGTCAAATCCCGGCTTTTTGGACGGGGCGGGACGGCGCTTTGCAATGGCAGCCCGACGGCTCCATCCAGCCCCTCCGCGAAGCCACCGATCGCCAAGGAGCCTTGTTGTAGCAAACTACAAAACTTTATGGGTATGGGCGTGTTGCTTCACGTTGTCTTCATCGCGGACAAGGCGATCGCCCTGCAACAGCCGTTTGCGTTCCGTGGAGTGGTTTAACTCGGTGTAGGCTTGGCCCAAAGCGAGATGGTTTTGGGATTGGGGTCGGTTTTGATAGGTGCGGGCCGCGGCGATCGCCCGTTCCGCGAAATCGGCTGCGGGGGGAATTTCCGCCCAAGGACTCTGGGGTTGGCCATCGGGCGTGAGCACTTCCCCCAAGGTCAGGGCCCGCGCCTGCCGGTACGAAGTCGGGATGCCCTGCACCAACGACTCCCAAGCCGCCGAGGGGATCGGTTCGGCGATCGCGATCGCCGTGGGAGCCCCTTCCCCCCGGACAAAGCACACCGCTTCCCCGATCACCAAATAGCTGGCCGTCGTCAAATCCGCCGGATAAACGGTCATGGTTACACCCCAATGCTCAGCCGATTGTAAACCCCGTTGCCCCAAAGACCGACCGGTTTTACAATTGTTAAGGGTTTTGCAACCCAACGACTCATTCACCTATGGAGATCGCGTGCAAGCCAATTCTCTGCTGGAAAACCGGGGCGATCGCGCCGGTCAGCTTCCGTTCACCCTGCAAGATTTGCGGGCCGCTATTCCGGCCCATTGTTTTGTCCCTTCTACCGCCCGCTCTTTGGCCTACGCCGCCCTCGATTTTGGGCTGGTAGCCGCCCTCTACGCCCTCATGGCCACCTTCCCGATGTGGTGGCTGCGGCCCCTCTTCTGGTTCGCCTTGGGCACAATGTTTTGGGCTTTGTTTGTGGTGGGCCACGACTGCGGCCACGGTTCTTTTTCCCGGTCGAAAAAACTCAACGATGCGGTGGGCCACCTTTGCCACAGTGTGATTTTGGTGCCCTACCACGGCTGGCGCATCAGCCACCGCACCCACCACGCCAACACCGGCCACGCCGACAACGACGAAAGTTGGTACCCCATCAACGAAACCAAATACGCCCAAATGCCCTGGTACGAGCGGTTGTTGCGGTTTCACTTACCCTTGATTGCCTACCCGATTTACCTCCTCAAGCGCTCCCCCGGCAAGAAAGGTTCCCATTTTCTGCCCGATAGCCCCCTGTTCCACGCCAACGAGCGCCGGGATGTCCTCACCAGTACCTTTTGGTGGGGAATGATGGTTGCCTTTTTGGTGGGGTTGGCGGTGTGGCAAGGCCCCCTCTTCGTGTTGGATTGTTACGGCGTGCCCTACCTCATTTTTGTAATGTGGTTGGATTTGGTGACCTACCTGCACCACACGGAAGCAGATATTCCCTGGTATCGGGGTGAAGACTGGTCGTACCTGAAAGGGGCCCTCTCCACCATCGATCGGGATTATGGGATTTTCAATGGCATTCACCATGACATTGGCACCCACGTCGCCCACCACGTTTTTGCCAACATTCCCCACTACCACCTCCAAGAAGCGACGGCAGCTTTGATCCCCGTTTTGGGGCCGTACTACCGCAAAGCCACGGTATCAATCTGGCCCAGCTTCTTCCGCTCGGTGCGACAGTGCTACGTGGTGCCCGACCAAGGCTCACCGGTGTTTTACCAACGGCCAACCACCTAAGGTTTTACCCCCGGCTGGATGTTCCCCCTCGCCCCCTGCCTGGTCTCTCCCGCCAAGGGCGAGGGATCTAGACTACACCGGTACTTCCTCAGCGGCGCCGGAACCGATCCAAGTTGCGGGTGGGGCCCGTCACCGGTGGGGTAGAGCTGGGAGCGGTGCCAGCCGAAAGGGTGCCGCCGTCCTGCACATCCAAAAATGGCTTGAGGTTAATGCCGGCTGGCCGATTTCGGAAAACCCCGGGTTGGTTGTTGGCCCGAAAGGTGTTCACGGCGATCGTGCCCTGGCCGCTATCGGCAATCAAGAGGTTCTCAAACACGCGATCGCGAATGGTCAGGGGGTCAGCGCCCACCGGTACGGTAAACACAATCCGACAGGAAGGACTGCGTTCGGTTGTGGCACAAACAATGTTGTAGCCGTTTTCGACCCCCGTGCGCAGTTCGGTTAAGCCATCCGCCCGATAGGCTTCCAAGCGGCGGGCAATCTCAAAACACCGTTGCTCCGATGACCAACCGCCCCCCATCTGAGCCGGTGCGGCCCACGGATAAAAACGCCCCGGTTGGCTCGGCGGCTGATAGCTGACTTCGGGCCGACCATTGGCAAACTGACAGGAAAATCCAGCACCACCACTGCCCACGGTCTGCACCGGGCCGGTTGTTGTGGGCAAAGGATTCGGCGGGAAAGAATTGGGTGACGGATTCGAGTCTACCGGCACCGGGCCCGCTTGAGCGAACAGCAGGCCGCTGCTCAACCCCAAGGCAATCCAACTCATACCCATCTGCTTTTCTCCTGTGGCAACCGCATTTTGGATAGGGGTTCGGACGGCCCGCCGCGGGACAAAGTTCCACGGCACCGGCCAGGATCAACCATTGCTGCTATATTTTACGAAATACTGCGCTCGGCAATTGCCCTGGGTCACCGATGGGTTTTGAGATGGGTTTCTGAATGGGTTTCTGGAAAAAATGGTTCCCCGGGCGTGAGGCCCAAGCCGCCGAGTTTGCCAAAAAATTTCGCCCCGTACCGGCCAATTTTGCCCCCGATCGCCAGCAGTTGTACCTGTACCGCGATCGCGATGTGGATGTGGGGGAACTCGAAGATCTGTGCGATGCGGTGGGTTGGGCCCGTCGCCCCCCCCGCAAAGTAAAAATTGCTCTCCAAAACAGCTTTCTGGTACTTTCGGTTTGGGAAGTGCGCGGCAACTACAAACGCCTGGTCGGGTTTGCGCGGGCTACCTCCGATGGGGCCTTCAATGCTACCCTGTGGGATGTGGCGATCCATCCTAAATTTCAGGGCAAGGGTCTCGGTACCTATTTGATGCAAGAGACCATCCGGGAATTGCGAAAGGCGGAAATCAGCAACATCAGCCTGTTTGCCGATGGCCATGTCGTAGAGTTTTACCGCCGCTTGGGCTTTCTCGCCGATCCCGAAGGCATCAAAGGGATGTTTTGGTACCCTTCTCCCTAATCGCTCCACCGATGTAGCCTCTGATGCAACCCCTGATGTGGCTCTTGCTGTGGCTCTTATAGATGCAGTGCGGGAAATCTTGTGGTCTCGTTCAGCCGGCCGAAGGGCAATCCAGATACGGCTTTTGAATGATTAATGTTTAACTTTTGAGGGGTTCGG
>DMPD01000326.1 GCA_003456125.1 Cyanobacteria bacterium UBA8156
CAAAAAGAAAATCAGTGAAGACTTTGGTGATGCAAATTTCATAATTGATTCCAAAGAATTTCAAGAGGGCTTTTCTGCAAAGCCAGATAAGTCCATCGAATGGTTCCGCTACTTGGGGGTAAACCTAGAAGCCAATGAATCTTTTCGCGAAAGGAAAGACGTTGTCGGTACAGTGGTACAAAAGCGTAATGACATTGTGCACCGTAACGATGATGCTTCCGAAATTTCTTTCGGGGATGTCTCTACCTATATCGAGGTGTTTATAGAGTACCTGTGTGGCATTGAATATGCTGTCCAACAACGTACTTGTAAAGATATGTAACCGACGTTAAAGAGGCTTTTGGTTAACTTTTCAGCAACAGATAGGGCGATCGCCTGGGGAAGTCTTACCATAGCGCACAAGGGTTGGGGCAACGGGCAATGGGGCTGTGGCGAGAACAGGGACGGGCGATCGCCTTTGGGCTGGTGGTGTTGCTATCGGCGTTGCTGGTGGTGGCTTGTCAGGGGGGGGAGTCCCGGTTGACGGCAGTCAATCCGTTGCCGCCGCCGGTATTGCCCCCCTGGATTGAGCGGGTGAGTCCGACGGGGGAGGCCCAAAGCGGCGATCGCCTGCAAATTTTTTTCCGGGAGCCGTTGGTGGCGGTGTCCGACCTAGACAGTCCCCAGACCCAACGGGTTTTGGCGAAGTTTGCGATCGCGCCGGCGGTGCCCGGTCGTTTTCGGCTGCTGACCCCGCGGCTGGTCACGTTTCAGGGGGAAAAGGCTTTTCCGAAGTCGGCGCGATTGCGGGTGACCCTCAAGGCCGGGTTAGCGGATTTGGCCCAAAACCGATTGGCAGAAGATTTGCGTTGGACCTTTGAGACCGAGGCGATCGCCCTGACGGATTTGCCCAAGGCCGACGAGCCGGTGGCCCTCAACCCGGAAATCGGGTTTACCAGCAACACCCGGTTGGATTTGGGTTCGTTGCAAAAGGTCGTGAAGGTGCGGCCGGAGGGGGGGGAACCGTTGACCATCCGGGCGATCGAGAAGGACCTCCCCAGCCGCGATCGCCAGGGGTCCTTCGAGGAATTACCGTGGCAGTATGCCCTGTTGCCGGGGCGATTGGCACCGGGCACCCGCTACCAAGTGGAATTTGGCGAAGGGTTGCAGTCCTATCGGGGCAACGTGGCGTTGCCGCAGCCGGTGGCGACGGAATTTCGCACCTATGGGGCCCTCACCTTCGAGAAATTGGAATTGGTGAATGTTCCCGACCAGTACGGGGCCTACGGTCGGTTTGGGAAGGGCAGCGGCGTTTTGAAGTTCAGCAATCCCCTCCAAGAAAACTCGGTAGCAGAAAACCTCCGCATTGCGCCGGCACCGGCGGCCGGGGTGCCCTGGTTTCGCGCCTACGACCAAACCGATGCCATTGAACTCAATCCCTACGCCTTGCAGCCCAACACCCGCTATGAAATTGAGGTGGGGGAGAACCTGACGGACACCTTTGGGCAGAAGTTGGGGCAGTCCCAGCGGGTGGTTTACGAAACCGGCGACTTGGCGGCGGATTTGTGGGCCCCCGATGGTTTGAACGTGTTTCCGGTGGGGCAAGGAGATTTGAAGTTGCACGTTTCCACCGCCAATTTGCCCGATCGCCGGTTTCGGCTGCAGCAACAGGCGTTGCGTCCCGAAGATTTGGTGTTCATCGATGCCCAATTTCCCGAAGATGGTTTGCGATTGCCAGCGGGAGGAGATTTCCTCCCCGTTACTTCCGCTGCCCTCAACCAGGTACGGGATACGGAAATTCCGGTGCAACGGTATTTGGGACAGGCCACAGGGGTGTTGGCCTATCGGGTGAGCGCCCGCACCTACCGCTACCGCGAAGAAAATCAGGAAAAGTGGCGGGAGCCGAGTTACACCGGGCTGATTCACCTCACCAACATCGGCGTGTTTTCCCAGTGGTTTCCCACCGGCGGTTGGGCGATGGCCCGCACGTTGCAGGAGGGCCAACCCATCCCCAATGCCGAAGTGTTGGTCTACCCCTTGCAGATTGGGCAGGAGGGAGGCACCCCGCAAATTTGTGCCCAGGGACGCACCGATGGGGCGGGGCGGGTGTCCTTTGGGGGCGACGATCTGCGGGCCTGTGGAGGGGGCAACGAAGCCCCGGAATTGTTGGTGGTGGTGCAATCGGGGACGGATTGGTCCTTTGTACAGGTGCGATCGTGGAACGGAGCCTACGGCTACGGCGTGAATTCCGGATGGGAAGGCAGTGCTCCCTTGGCCCGGGGGATTGTGTTTAGCGATCGCCAGTTGTATCGGCCGGGGGAAACGGCTTGGTTGAGCGGGTTTGCCTATTTTCTGGAAAACGGGGACGTGCAGGCCCGTAAGAATACCGCCTACACCGTGGCGTTGACGGGGCCCGGCGGCCAAAACCGGGATTTGGGGGTGCATACCTCCGATCGCTTTGGCAGTTTTGCGTTGGCGGTGCCCCTGCCGGCGGATGCGGCCTTGGGGGAATACCAAGTGGTGGCCAAGGATGAGCGGGGAGGGGAAGTGCGGGGGAGATTTCGGGTTGCGGAATTTCAGGCCCCCAATTTTCAGGTTGCTTTGACCGTGGGAGAAGCCGCCACTACGGCAGTGGCCGGACAAACCCTGACGGCCCAGACCCAAGCCAGCTACTTGTTTGGAGTACCGGTGCGATCGGGGAAAGTGACCTACACCGTGACCCAAGAGCGGGGGCGGTTTCAACCGCCGGACTGGGGGGAATTTACCTTCGGGCCGGAATGGTTTTGGCCGCGGGAGGCCCCGGAAGTTCCCTATCAAGTCTTGACCGCCGAGCAGACGTTGAATGCCCAAGGTCAAGCCCAGCAAACCCTGAATCTGCCAAAGGAGATTCCCTATCCCCTCACCTATGCCGTGGTGGCGGAAATTACCGATGTCGCCAACCGGAGCGTGGCCGCCAGCAAGGTGCTGACCGTTCTGCCGGGCGATCGCCTGATTGGGTTAAAAGCGGGGTTTGTCGGGGAAGCGGGCCAACCGCTGCCGGTGGAATTTGTGGTGACCGATGGGGCCGGCAAACCGGAGCGGCAACGGGTGAAATTGGAATTGCAGCGGATGATCTTCCGCCAAGTGGCCCAGGCGATCGAGGGGGGCATCGCCTCGCAGCCCCAGGTGGAATACGAAACCGTAGCGGCAACCGAGCTGTTTTCGGGGGAGGGGGCCCGCGCCCTGACGTTGACGCCCCCCAGTGCCGGGAGCTATCGGATTCGGGCGAATTTGGTGGGGGCCACCACCGAAAGTACCGCCACCGATTGGCAAATCTGGGTCAGCGGTGGGGAAGCCTACGATTGGGGCAGCCGTTACCGCCACAACCGTTTGGAACTGAAATTGGACAAAACCACCTACCGACCGGGGGAGCGGGCCCGGGTGGTGGTACCTTCCCCCTACGCCGAAGCGGAATTGTGGATCGGGGTGGTGCGCGATCGCCTGTTGTATCAAAAAGCCGAGATCGTGCAAGGGGCGGCCCCCCAAGTGGAAATCCCCATCACCGCAGACATGGGCCCCAACGCCGCCATCCAAGCCGTGTTGGTGCGGCGGGGTACCCCGCTGGCCACCACCGATCTCCAGTCTGTGAACAGTCTAACCATGGTGGGTTTGGCCCCCTTCACTGTGGATTTGACCGCCCGCTACCTGGACATTGCCACCACTCCCCAAACCGCGAAATTGGCACCGGGGGGTCGCCAAACCCTGACTTTCCAACTGCGGGACAAAACCGGGCAACCGGTGGCCGGCAAACTGGCGATCGCCGTGGTGGACGAGGCGATCCTGCAATTGACCAATTATCGTTTCCCCGATTTGGTGAAGACCGTCTTTGCCGAGCGGGAGATTTCCCAGCGGTTTGGCGATAACCGGCAGGATGTGGTGTTGCAGCCGTTGGCCTCCGCCCTGGAAAAAGGCTGGGGATTTGGCGGCGGCAGCGAAGGGGGGGACGACCCCGAACTGCGCACCAAGCTGGAACCCTTGGCCTACTTCAACGGCAATGTCGTAACCAATGCCCAAGGTCAGGGGGAAGTATCCTTTGCCTTGCCCGACAACCTGACGACCTGGCGGGTGTTGGCGGTGGCCACCGACGGGCGGCTGCGGTTTGGGCAAGACGATCGCGCCACCTTTGTGGCCACCAAACCCCTCCTGGCCAATCCGTTGGTACCGGCCTTTGTGCGGCCGGGCGATCGCCCGCAACTGGGGGTAGCGGTTACCGGTGAGGCCCAAACCCTGCAACTCACCCAAGAAATCACCGCCGGGCCAACGGCTTTGGCTCGACGTACCGAATCCTGGGACTTTGGCGGCGGCACCCAATCCCAACGGCGGGAACTGGCGGTGCCCGCCCCCCTGGCCGAGGATTTGCAGGTGAGCTATCAAGTGCAGGGGGCCGCGGATCGGGATGGGCTGAAGGTCACGGTACCGGTGCGCACAGCCCCAATCTGGGAGCAAACCGTGGTGACGGGGGTACGGCGGGGAGCCGTGGAAATCCCCCTCGAAATCAGCGGCGATCGCACCGCCGCTTCCGAACTCACCCTGGTTTTGGGCACTTCGGCCCTAGCCGATGCGGAATGGGCCGCCGCCAGCGTTTTGGCGGCGGATCTAGACGATCCCTTTTTGGAAACCCAAATCGCCCGCCTGCGGATTTTGGGGGTCTGGCAACGGTCAGGGCGAGGGGTACCTCAGGCCCAAGTGAACGGGGTGTTGCAAAAACTGCGGGCCCTGCAGCGCCCCGATGGCGGTCTGGCGGCCTATCCCCAAGCCAAAGGCAGCGATCCCTGGTTGACCCCCTTGGCCTGGGAAGCCCTGCAACCCTGGGCGGGGGGCCCCAACCGCAACACCCTGCGCAATTACCTGGAAGCCCTGTTGGCCAATCCAGGGCGGGCGGGATCGTGGACACCGTTGGCCCAGCAGCAAATTCGCTTGGGGGTTTTGTTGGCGTTGGGGCCCCGCAGCGATTTTGCCGCCGACCTGTGGGCCCAACGGGAGCAATTCGGTCTGTTGGGGCAAGTGCAGCTGGCCCGACACTTGAGCCGCCTGCCGGAATGGCAAGCCGAAGCCCAAACCCTCCGCCAAAATCTGCAGCAGCGGTTGGCCCCCGGTAGCCGCAGCGATTTGCCGACGGTGCCCCCCCCCTGGCAGTGGTTGGGCGATCGCACCGCTTTGCAAGCCGAGTACCTGCGGTTGGCCCTGGCCCGCAACGAGTCGGACGAGGGGTTGGCCCGTCTGGTACAGGGGTTGTTGGATTTGCGGGAAAACGGTACCTGGGGAAGCACCTACGCCAACGGGGCCGCCTGGCTGGCCCTGGGGGCCTACCGGGCCGCCCAACCCCCTCGCAGTGCCACGGTCACGGTGCAGGTGGCCGGCCAGAAATTTACCGCCAATCTCTCGGGCGATCGCCCCTTCCAGCAAAAAATCTCGGAGTTGCCCCCCGGTCGCCAGGTGTTGCGGTTGCAGCCCCAGGGGAACGTCCCCCTGCACTACACCGTGGTGTATCGGTACCGCCCGCAAGAAGCCCCCGGCCGGCTGGAAGGGTTACGGATTGCGCGCATCGTTACCCCCGCGGGTCAAGCCAAGCCCCTGCAACAGCATTTCCTGTCGCCGGTGCGGCCCCTGAAACTCAAAACCGGGGATGTGGTGGATGTGGGTCTGGAAATTGCCGGCGATCGCCCCCTCACCCACCTGCAAATCGAAGATTGGCTGCCCGCCGGTTTGGAAGCTGTCGATCAAAGCTTTGCGATCGCCAATCCTGCGGTGACCGCCCAACCCTCCGCCTGGGCAATCCAACACCAAGAAATTCGGGGCGATCGGGTGCGGGGCTACGCCGAGCGCTTGGAGCCCGGAGCCTACGAATTTCACTACCTGGCGCGGGCCGTGACCCCCGGCACCTACCAGTGGCCGGGCGCGACCGTCACGGCCCGCCACGCCCCCGAAACCTTGGGTCGGACGGTGGCCGCCCAGCTCCAACTCCAAACACCCTAAACCGTTTGAATGGTCGCCTTTAAGTCTCGGTTATCCTAAACGCCGTTGCCGTTCCGCAGTTTTGGCTATGGTTAACCTTCGATTTGATGTTTCGCGGCGGTGGCGCAGCAACGGCCAGCCCTATCAACAGTTGGAAATCCTGCTGACGGGCCCGGATCGCCTGATCGAGCCTCAAGACTTAACCGCAATCACCTTGCCGCCCCTGGATTTGGGCTTGGGCGTGGTGTTGTCGGGGCGGGCCCCCATCTGGTTGTATGCCCACTTGGTGCACGAGCTGCATCCCACCCCTTGGCTTGGTTGCTACGACCCCCGGTTGATGGGGGCCGTGGTGGTGGCCACCCACAGCCGGGAAGCGCAAATTGGCGAGATTGTCCCGGACGATGGCTGGGCTGGTCTGCCTTTGGGTCCGGCCGTGTTGGTGGTGGGGCCCCCCGATAGCGGCAAAAGCATTCTCAGCCATGCCCTGTTCCAAACCCTCCGCCGGGAGGACGAGGCCATCTTTTTGCAGCGGGCCCACTGGGACGGCGAAGGCAATTGGGTGTTGGAGTTGCCCAATCCGACTTTAGCCGAAACCCTCAAGTTGCGTTACAAGGGGACCCTCACCCCCGAATTTTTCGCCAACCAGGCCCAAGCCATTTTGGCCCTGCGCCGCCAAAACCGTCTGGTGTTGGTGGATGTGGGGGGCTTGGTGCAGGACGAAAAAGCTCCCGTCCTCGCCGCCTGTACCCATTACCTGGTCATCAGTCGCGATCGCCAAGAAGTAGAAAAATGGCATCGATTCTGCCGCGATCGCGGCCATTTGTGGCCCCTGGCCGTCATCCATAGCACCTGCACCTCCGTGCAAACCGTGCAGCAGACCGAACCCTGGTTGGAACTGACCTGGGGGCCCTGGCAAATGGGGATATCGCCGACCCTCCCCCCTCCTTTGCTCGATCGCCTCCGTTCCTTGATGGGTCTGGAAACTCCTTTCCCCTAGGAGGACACCTGGGGTGGTCAGGGGATTAAGGCCAAGTTCGAGGCGGTGGCCTGTGGCCGTGGCGACAACCGTGGGGGAGGCACCAGCAAACCCGCCAACAATCGCATAAAGAGGGGCTTGAACGGGAACAAACCCGCCCCCAGCATCCCCAGCCGGCGCAGCCAGGTGAGGGGCCAAATTTCGTTGGAAAACAGGCGATTGGCCAAGTGGGTCAGGGAAATCACGCCCAGATTGTCCCACCACCGTCGCCGCTGGTAACGCCGCAATACCGCTGGGGCTCCCCAATCCTCACCGGCCGCAGCCGCCATCACAATGGTTTCCGCCAAAGCCGCCGCATCCCGCAGCCCCAGGTTTACCCCCTGTCCCGCCAAAGGATGGGTGGTGTGGGCTGCATCCCCCGCCAATACCAACCGAGGCCCAACATAGGAATGGGCATGCCGCCAGCGCGGTGTATACCGACCCACTGCTGCTAAAGGTTGTTCGAGGGTGGCGGCAACGGCTTCGGCCCCCAGCTTGGCCCCGAAGCGGGCGGTCAAGGTGGAGCGCAGGGCTTCGCCCTCCAACGCCAACACGTCCGCCAGTTCGGCGTTTTTCACCGTCCACACCAAACAGGCCCGGTCTTTTCCCATGGGCAATACCGCAAAGGGCCCGCTGGGCTGAAACCGCTCGTGGGCGACGTTGCGATGGGGAACCCCCAACTGCACCGTGGCGACCAAACAGGTTTGGTCGTAAAATCGCTCGTCTACCCCGATCCCAGCCATTTGCCGCAACGGCGAGTGCCCCCCGTCCGCCGCGACCACCAACCGAGTCGCCAAAACCTGGGTGCCGGCTTCCTGCTGCAACGTCAACCGCGCTGCGGCTTCGCCGCCATCCCAACCCTGTACCTGCCCGCAGATCACCTCAATGTTGGGATACTGCTGCAGCGATCGCCACAGCTCCCGCAATGCCACGGCGTTTTCGACGATGTACCCCACCGCCTCACAGCCAATGTCCGTTCCCCGCAAATCTACCGTCCACGGAAAATCTCCGTCCGACATCCGTACCGTATGAATTGGGGTGGCCGAAGCGGCGGCGATCGCCTCCCATACCCCCACCGCCTGCCAAATCCGGCTTGAACCCAGGGCGATCGCACTGGCCCGCCCATCGGCCCCAAACTCCCCTGCCACTAGCGCCGAGTTCGGCTCAATCAACGCCACCCGCAGATCGCTGCCCCCCAACGCACAGGCCAGGGTCGCTCCCACCAACCCGCCGCCGGCGATCGCCACGTCGTATGTGTGCATGATTAAACCCTTCTTAAGAAAACGAAACGTATATCAATGAAACCTATGATAGCTTGCCGCTTTGGCGTGTTTGGCAACACCTGGGTCTTGGGTGCCTGGGGCGAGCGGAACCGGCGCCACCCCAGGCGCTCGCGACTACCGGGCCCCCTTCCTGGCGATGGCGGGCTGACCTTGTGCCAGCCCCCCCCCACTTCTGCTCCCGTAGCGGGCAAGCCATGCCTGCCGATACCCAAAAGCAGGAATGCGGGTTGTGAACGGGATCGACTTTTCCTGCATGAACTTATGCTTGGATTTGGACTCTGTTTTTTCATCGCTGAGTTCTTATTTCTCCTGAGGCATTGCACAAGGGGCGATATCTGAGTACTGCCATGGGGTCACAAAAAAGGGTTGCCGATGGCAACCCTTGGTCATTTTGGCTCCTATGCTTTCTCTACACTTCGTGGATGCCAGCGCTGGTCTGAGTGTAGGAGTCCATTTGAATGGGCACCGGTTTCACATCCCAAATTTCATCACAGTACTGCTGAATCGTGCGATCGCTGGAGAATTTGCCCGATCGCGCCGTGTTTAAAATCGACATCTGTACCCACCGATCGCGATCGCGATAGGCGCGATCGACCTGCTGCTGGCAATCCAAGTAAGATTGAAAATCGGCAAACAGCATGTATTCGTCGCGGTACATCAGAGAATCCACCAACGGTCGGAACAAGTCGCTGTGGCCCCCCGAAAAATACCCCGAAGCCAACCGATCCATGGCTTCTTTCAATTCCGCATTTCGCTCGTAGTAGTGCACCGGCTTGTAGTCGGATTTTTTGAGCGCCACTACTTCTTCGGTGGTCAGCCCAAACAAGAAAAAGTTTTCCGGGCCGACTTCTTCGCGGATTTCGATGTTGGCCCCATCCAAGGTGCCGATGGTCATGGCCCCGTTCATGGCAAACTTCATGTTGCCTGTCCCGGAAGCCTCTTTGCCCGCCGTCGAAATTTGCTCCGACAAGTCCGCCGCCGGATAAATCCGCTGCCCCAACGAAGCACTGAAGTTCGACAGAAACACAATCTTGAGGCGATCGCGCACATCCGGATCGCGGTTGACCACATGGGCCACGTTGTTAATGGCCCGAATGATCAACTTCGCCATGTAGTACCCCGGTGCCGCTTTCCCGCCAAAAATCAGGGTGCGGGGCACCATGTCCAGGTTGGGATTGTGCTTGATCCGGTTGTACAAAGCGATCGCATGGAGCAGGGCCAAGTGTTGCCGCTTGTACTCGTGAATCCGCTTCACCTGGATATCAAACAACGAGTCGGGGTGCACCGTTTCCCCGTTGTGCACGGCAATGTATTCCGCCAAATCCCGCTTGTTGGCCTGCTTGATCGCCCGCCACCGCTCGCAAAAATCGCGATCGCCGAGAAATCCTTCCAACTGCCGCAGGTCTTCCATGTAGGTGAGCCAGCGGGTACCGATTTTTTCGGAAATTAAGTCCGACAACCGGGGATTGCTCAACAACACCCAGCGCCGGGGAGTTACCCCGTTGGTCTTGTTCTGGAATTTGTTGGGGAACAGATGGAAAAAGTCCCGCAACACATCTTTTTGCAACAACTCCGTGTGCAGGGCTGCTACCCCATTCACGGCGTGGCTGCCCACCGTCGCCAAATGGGCCATCCGCACCTGTTTTTCATGCCCTTCCTCAACCAAAGACACCCGCCGCGGCAAGTCTTCGTCGTCGGCAAACCAGGTACGCACATCCGCCAAAAACCGTTGGTTGATTTCGTAGATGATTTCCAAGTGCCGGGGCAACAACCACGCAAACAAATCCACCGACCACTTTTCCAGGGCTTCCGGCAACAGCGTGTGGTTAGTGTAGGCAAAGGTCTGCTGCACAATGCGCCACGCCCGCTCCCACTCAAAGGCGTGCTCGTCCAACAACAACCGCATCAACTCGGCAATCCCGATCGCCGGATGGGTGTCGTTGAGCTGCACCGCCGCCTTATCCGCCAGATTCTCAAGGGATTTGTTCCGACTCAGGTGCCGCCGCAAAATGTCTTGCAGCGAACACGAGACAAAAAAGAACTGTTGTTCGAGCCGCAATTGCCGCCCTTGGGGAGTGTTGTCGTTGGGGTACAACACCTTCGAGATCGTCTCCGAGCGCATCTTGCTGGCCACCGCACCGTCGTAGTCGCCGGAATTGAAGGCTTGAAAATTAAAATCTTCGCCGGCTTCGGCCTTCCAGAGCCGCAGGGTGTTGACGGTGTTGGTGTCGTAGCCCGGCACCGGCGTATCGTAGGGAATGCCGATCACGGTGCGGTTGGGAATCCAACGGGTGCGGGGCTGTCCTTTGTCGTCGTTGTAAATCTCGGTGTGGCCGCCAAACTTCACTTCTACGGTCTCGTTGGGTCGACACACTTCCCAGGGATTGCCAAATTTCAACCACTTGTCGGGAATTTCCACC
>DMPD01000238.1 GCA_003456125.1 Cyanobacteria bacterium UBA8156
CGGGCCGCTGTAGAGTTTACCTTGGGCTGGCGAGACCGGGCCCGGGGCGGGGTGGGTTTGGGATAGGTCGCAGGGTTGTGGAGATGTCGCGATCTTGGAGCGACCGTCCCACGGGGTTTAGGGGCCACCGAAATTTGCTCCATCACGTCGGAGATGTTGTAGCACGTTTTGGGGGGTTTCGCCGGTATCGGGGATTGCGTTTACACTGGAGCGGTACCGCCACAGAAGAACGTCATGTCGGTAGAGCGTCTGTTCGATCTGAGCAACTTGTATGTTCTGCCCTTTTGGTTTTTGATGTTGTTTTTGCCGGGGTGGAGCGTGACCCAACGGGTGGTGTCTTCGGGGCTGATGTTTCTGCCGTTGGTGGGGGTCTACCTCTACGATTTGGTCGGCAGTGTGACCCCCGACAGTGCCCAGGCGTTGGCGAATCCCAACCTCAGTCAAATCGCCGGTTTTTTGGCCGAAGAACGGGCGGCCGCCACGGGCTGGACCCACTTTTTGGTGATGGATTTGTTTGTGGGGCGCTGGGTTTACCTGGAAGGTCGCCGCACCGGCCGCTGGACGTTTCATTCGATTTTGCTGTGTTTGTTTGCCGGGCCGGTGGGTCTGTTGTCCCATTTGATCACCGAGGCGATCGCCCAGGTTTGGCCCAAACCTACCCCCACCCCGTAAAATGTATGCCCTGTCGTTGTCGCCGGTGGATGCGATCGCCTACTTGGGCCGTTTCTTTTCGATTTTGCCTTGGGCGGCGCCCCTACCCCGCGATTTGACCTGTCCCACTTGGGTGGCGATTCACAGCACCGGTTTATCGGAAGACCCGGTGGCTCGAACCCACCAACAGGAAGTGTTGCGGGCTTTTGAGTTTGACCACGAGACGTTTCCGGCCGGAGCCATTCAAGGGCGGGCCCGTTTGCTGGGGATGCGCACCTACCGTCATCCGGCCGCGTTTGTGCGCGATCGCCCCCGCCACGGTTGCACCCTGGACGATCGCCGGTTTCCGGTGCGGGCTTTGGTGTTTGGGAGGGCCTATTTTTTGACCGAGCCCCTCTACGATGTGCTGCCAACGACCCTGAGTGCTTGGTGGCCTTTGCCCTTTCACCTGCAGGCGGCGATGGAGTGAAGCAAAAGATGGAAATCCACGTGGCCATTGGTGCGGCTCCCCTCTCGGTGGAGGGGGCCTATCACCAAGCTGCAGCCACCACCAACGGCGCGATCGCCCTGTTTGTGGGGACGGTGCGGGATGCCCCTGACCGGCCGGTGGCCTACCTGGACTACGAAGCCTATGAACCCCTCGCCAGCGAAAGTCTGCGGGCGATCGCCGCAGAATGTGGGAGCCTGTACCCCTCGTTGCAAAAAGCCGTCTTGCACCACCGGGTGGGCCGCCTGGCCGTGGGGGAAATCAGCGTGATTGTGGCCATGGGGGCCCCCCACCGCCCCGATGCCCTTGGCGCCTGCGCAGCGGCGATCGCCCGCCTCAAGGCCGTGGCCCCCATCTGGAAAAAAGAAGTCTGGCACAATGGTCGCAGCGCTTGGGGCAACGCTCCCCTTGGTTCTCCGCTACAATAACAACAGTCTTGTACGTAAAAATACCTATGAACGTAGCTTTAGAACAACCCAAAACCCAGCGGTTATCGATGCAGGTAGCCACGGTGGCAGCCGAGACCACCGCCATCCGGTCGTTGGACTGGGATCGCGATCGTTTTGATATTGAATTTGGGTTGCGGAACGGCACCACCTACAATTCTTTTTTGGTGCGGGGCGATCGGGTGGCGTTGGTGGATGCCTCCCACCGCAAGTTTCACGATTTGTATTTGGCCTGTTTGCAGGAACAAATCGATCCCACGCAAATGGATTATTTGGTGATTTCCCACACGGAACCCGACCACAGCGGTTTGGTGCCGGAGGTGTTGGCTTTGGCCCCCCAGGCGACGGTGGTGGGCACCAAGGTGGCGCTGCAATTTTTGGCGGATTTGATTCATCAGCCCTTTGCCCAAAAAGTCGTGAAAAACGGCGACCAACTGGATTTGGGTCAGGGGCACATTTTGCAGTTTATCAACGCCCCGAACCTGCATTGGCCAGACACCATGGCCACCTACGATCGCAAAACCCAAGTGCTGTTCACCTGCGACATTTTTGGGATGCACTATTGTTCCGATCGCCTGTACGACGAGGTGTTGGCGGACATTGCCCCCGATTATCGGTTTTACTACGACTGTTTGATGGCTCCCAATGCCCGGTCGGTGTTGTCGGCCATGAAGCGGATGGACGAGTTGCCGCCGCCGGTGTTGGTGGCCAACGGTCACGGGCCCCTGTTGAAGCACCATGCGGCCCAACTGATGCAGAATTACCGCACCTGGAGCGAAAGCCAAACCAAAGGGGAAACCCTGGCCACGGTGTTCTACACGGCGGAATACGGTTTTAGCGATCGCCTGAGCCAGGCGGTGGCCCGGGGCATCGCCAAGACGGGGGTGGCGGTCGAGATGATGGATTTGCGCTCGGCGGATTTGCAGGAAATTCGGGAACAGGTGGGGCGATCCAGTGCCTTGGCGATCGCCATGCCGCCGGCGGGTACCCCGGCGGAAACGGCGGTGACGGCCATTTTGGGTTCGGCCCACAGCAAACAAACGGTCGGCTTTTTTGAGTCCTACGGCGGTGATGATTTGCCGATTGATGTGTTGGCCAATCGGTTTCGCGATTTGGGGTTGCCGTTGGCGTTTCCGTTGATTCGGATTCAGGACACCCCCAGCGAAGCCCTGTACCAATTGTGCGACGAAGCCGGCACCGATTTGGGGCAGCGCCTCACCGTGAAAAAAACCGTGGCCCAGATGAAATCTTTGGATGTGGATTTGGATCGGGCCATGGGGCGGCTGGCCGGCGGATTGTATGTGCTGACGGCGGTGCAGGGGGCCCGTAAGGGGGCGATGTTGGCTTCTTGGGTGGCCCAAGCCAGCTTCAAGCCCCTGGGCATCAGTGTGGCCGTGGCCAAAGACCGGGCGATCGAGACCTTGATGCAGGTGGGCGATCGCTTTGTGTTGAACGTATTGGCCGAAGGCAACGCCAGTGGTCTGATGCAGCATTTCCTCAAGCGATTTGCGCCGGGGGCCGATCGCTTTGTGGGGGTCAAAACCCAGACCTTAGCCAGTGGGCAATTGGTACTGAGTGAAGCGCTTTCTTACATTGAGTGTGAAGTGAGTCAGCGGCTGGAAGCCAACGACCACTGGATCGTCTATGCCGTAGCGGTGGACGGCAAAGTGGCCAATCCCGATGGCTTGACGGCTACCCATCACCGCAAAGTGGGAAATCACTATTGATGGTAGAGCGGACGGCGCAGCCGACCTTGGTACTGACGGGCGGCGGTACGGCCGGCCACGTCACCCCCAATCTGGCGTTGGTACCGGGGTTGCGGGCCCAGGGCTGGCACCTGGAATACATTGGCGCCCGCAACGGTATGGAGCAAGATTTGGCGATCGCCGCGGGCCTTTCCTACCACGGCATTGCCACCGGCAAACTGCGCCGTTATTTCTCCTGGCAAAATTTCCGCGATCCGGTCAACGTGGTTTGGGGACTGGCGGCAGCTTGGCATCTGCTGGGACGGTTGCAACCCCGGGCGGTGTTTTCCAAGGGGGGATTTGTGACGGTGCCGGTGGTGCTGGCGGCGGCCCTGCGGCGGATTCCCGTGATCCTCCACGAGTCGGACTTTACCCCTGGTTTGGCCAACCGTTTGACGATCCCCTTCGCCCACACCGTTTGCACCGCCTTTCCCGAAACGGCGGCCCGGATCCCGGGGGCGATCGCCGTGGGGTTGCCCCTGCGGACGGAATTGGGGGGGGGCGATCGGGCCCAGGGCCTCCAACATTGCGGTTTGGATGGCACCAAACCGGTGTTGGTGGTGGTGGGGGGCAGCAGCGGTTCTGCGGTGCTTAACCGGTGTGTACGGGAATCTTTGGCGCGGCTGTTGCCCCATTTTGATGTGGTACATGGCTGCGGTAAGGGAAACGTGGATCGTGATTTGCCGGCCAAGCCGGGCTACTACCAGCAGGAGTATTTTGCGGCGGAATTGCCCCATATCCTGGCGGCTGCCGATATCGCCCTCTCGCGGGCGGGGGCCAACACCTTGTTTGAGTGGTTGGCGTTGCGAATTCCCCATCTGGTGGTGCCCCTCTCCCGCCGTCAAAGTCGGGGCGATCAAATCCTCAACGCCCAATCCTTTGCCCAGCAGGGTTTTAGTCAAGTGCTGCCCGAAGAAGAGCTGAACCCTGACACCCTCTGCCAAAATTTGCTCGACCTGTACCGCGATCGCGATCGCTACCGCCAGGCCATGGCGGCCCAGCCCCCCAACCAAGCCGTGGATAAACTTCTGCAACTCATCGCCGACCTGCGGCCCTGAAATGTGCGATATTCACAACAGGGAATTGCCCGATGGGTGCTGATATGTCTACCAACGATGTGTTGACTCGCGCCAAACAAGGGGATGCCGATGCCATTGCCGCGCTGATCGATCGCTCTTTACGGCCCAAAGGCATTGCCGTGAGTGCGGCCTACCAGGGCGATCGCCTAGAGATTGTGGTGCGGGCCCGGCAGCACCCCAACCGACGGATATTGCTCTCCTTGGTGCAGCGGGGGATGGAAAGTTTAGCGCCGGCTCAGGTCGAGCGGGTGGATTTGGTAGCATGCAGCAACACCGATGACAGCGTGTTTTGGCGGGCCCGTTTCGAGTTGGGCACTGCCGGCTCTTTGGTAGCGGTCAACGGTTTGGGGAGCGATCTGGGGCCTTTGGCGGCTACCCTCCGGGCGCAACAGGATACCATCGTGCGTTTCGTGGAGGGGGATGGGCAGGTGCGCTGTTTGGCCAGTCTGTCCGATATTAGTCAGGCTTTGGGTACCACCAACCTCTCCGCCGTGGCGATCGCCCGTCATCCGCAACTGCGGCAAGTTTCGGAATGCCTGAGCACCTTCGGTCGGATCGACGAAAACGGCGATCGTTGTCTGGAGGGTTTATCGTTGTTGGAGCCGGGGAAACCCTGGCGCACCGTTACCCTGCGGATTCGGGTCGATTGTCTTTGGGATGGGGAAACCCCCCACATCGTGACCTTGGAAGCCCGCGAAGTGCCCAAGCCCGAGCCAGTCCCCCCTCCAATCGGGGAATGGCAAGAGCCGGCCGAAAACTTGCTGGCGGAGTTTGGCGAAGCGGCCACCCGCTCCAGCATTGTGCCGCCCTCCCCCCCCACCGACGAGGAAGCCAGCCTCACCCTTTCGGAGCTGGCCGATGCTTGGGCGAATTTCTGAATCGGCCGAGCCCTAGCGGGGGATGGGAAACCAAGTGCGGCCCAAGGGGCTATCCACCAACACCCCCAAGCCCATCCCGGCGGCGGCCAGCAGGGCCAACAACACAAATCGCCAAAACTTATTTCCGGCCAAAAAAGCCTGCACCTGCAATCGGGCAAAATACATCATGAACCCCCAACCCACACCGCTACCCAGCCCCAACATCAAATAATTGGTATTGTTGGCAAACAGGATCACGATCGCCGCCAGTCCCCAAGCCAACGCCGGGGCCCAGCCACTGGCAAACGCCAACGAGCCCGCCCCAATCCACAGGGCCCGCGCCGTATTGTCTGCCAAGTTGATGGTCAGGAAAAAGCCCAAAACGCTGTAGGTTGCCAGCAACAGCAAAGCCGAAGATGCGTACACCATAAACCTGCTTCCCTCTTCGCAATGAAAGTACCCCAAAATCGGGGAACGGTTATCCCGGATTTAGAATAGGTAGGTCTTGCAAAGGTTGGTCATGGCTCGCGACTTACGGGATTTCTTGAAGCTGTTGGAAGAGCGCGGTCAACTGCGGCGGATTGCGGCCCCTGTGAACCCCCACCTAGAATTGGCCGAAATTGCCGATCGCCTGTTGCAGGCCGGAGGCCCCGCCCTGCTTTTTGAGAATGTCCAGGGCCATGAAATGCCGGTGGCGATCAACTTGCTGGGGACAGTGGATCGGGTGTGTTGGGCCCTGGGTCGGGAAACCCCAGCCCAACTGGAAGCCCTGGGGGAAGAGCTTTCGTTGTTGTATCAGTTGCGTCCCCCCAAAGCCAAAGAAGAGGCGATCGCCCTGGGCAAAGCCCTGTGGAACGTGGTCAAAGCGGTACCGCGGCCGGCGTTGTTTCCCCCCTGCCAAGAAGTGGTGCATCAAGGGGATGCCGTCGACCTCACCCAACTGCCGTTGCTCCAGGTTTACCCCAAAGATGCCGGTAAAGTCATTACGTTGGGCCTCACCATCACCAAAGACTGCGAAAACGGCAAAGTGAATGTGGGGGTTTACCGGTTGCAATTGCAGTCCCGCAATACCATGTCGGTGCAGTGGCTATCGGTGCGGGGGGCCACCCGCCACCTGCGCAAAGCCCAAGCCCAAGCCAAACCCCTGGAAGTGGCGATCGCCCTCGGCGTGGATCCTCTCCTGATTTTGGCGGCGGCCACCCCCCTGCCCGTAGATTTGTCCGAATGGCTGTTTGCCGGAATTTACGGGGGAGAAGGGGTGGCCCTCACCAAGTGCAAGACCTTGGATTTGGCCGTGCCCGCCCATTCGGAAATGGTCTTGGAGGGCACCATTGACCCCGAGGCGATCGCCACGGACGGCCCGGCCGGCGATCACATGGGTTTTTACGGCCCGGCCAACCCCAAAGCCCCCCTGGTCAAATTTCACTGCGTCACCCACCGCCGCAACCCCATTTACCTCACCACCTTCAGCGGTCGGCCCCCCAAAGAGGATGCCATGATGGCCCTGGCCCTCAACCGGATTTATGCTCCCATCCTGCGCAAACAGGTGCCGGAAATCCACGATTTCTTCCTGCCCATGGAAGGCCTCAGCTACAAAGTGGCCGTCCTGGCGATCGAAAAGACCTATCCCGGCCAAGCTCGCCGGGCCGCCCTTGCCTTTTGGACGGCCTTACCTCAGTTCACTTACACCAAATTCATTGTGGTGGTGGACAAAACCATTGATATTCGCAACCCCCGCCGCGTGATGTGGGCGATCGCCGCCAACGTGGATCCTGCCCGCGACGTGTTTGTTTTGCCGCAGACTCCGTTCGATCGCCTGGATTTCGCCACGGCCGTACCCGGTCTCGGGGGCCGCATGGGGATTGATGCCACCCAGAAAATTTACCCCGAAAGCGATCGCCCCTGGAGCGAACCCCTTACCGCCGACCCCGATACCGCTGCCCTGGTGGACAGTCGTTGGGCCGAATACGGCCTGGAGGATTTGCCCCTCACCGAAGCTGCCCCCCACCTTTTTGGTTATCACTTGTCCTGAGTGCTGGCATCGGACAAAGCACACAGAAGAAGAACACTGCAAAAAAATACTTTGGTTGCCAGGGGAGCCAACCCTCATCCAAGGCTTGCTCTAGGGTAAAGTCAGGCTCCTCAGGAATTTCCTTCCCACTGAGGTCGCTGGCATCCAAAAACAGATTCCTACCGTTTTTGTATTGCTTGCCAAAAACATCACCTAAAAAAGATGTTAGGCTTGGGCTTGCTGCCAACTCCTCTTGAAGTTGCAGGCGAAAATTTCGTACTTCTAATTTCCAACCTCGCAAGCACAGCTCTCGTTCGGATTCCCAATACTGGATCTTAAGCAGATGTTCACAAAGGCCCATGAGGTAGCTGGAAATTGCGTGTTTTTGGCTTCTCCCCAAGCTCTCAACCTCCGCGATTAAGTTTTCTAAATCAAGATTCTCAAAATTTCTGGCTCTCAATTCCGTAACCGTATCGTTCACCCAAAGTTGGTAGTCTGTTTCGTATAACAACGTTAGTTTAGGTTTATAGTCATTTTAATTAA
>DMPD01000264.1 GCA_003456125.1 Cyanobacteria bacterium UBA8156
CGCAGCCCCTTCGCGGTCTCGAAAAAGAACCCCGCGTTTTCCTCCGGCACATCCGCCAAAATGCCGTGGCCCAAATTCAGGATGTGCCCCCGGGGCCCCGCCTCCCGCACCGTCGCCACCAGGCGATCGCGAATGAAAGACTGGGGGCCGTACAACACACAGGGATCGAGGTTGCCCTGCACCGGGCGATCGCCCAACCGCCGCCGGGCCTCCGCCATCGACAACGTCCAATCCACACTAATCACGTCCGCCCCCGACTGCCCCAGCAAATCGAACACACCGGCACTGCCGCTGATGTACAAAATCAAGGGCACATGGGGATGGGATTGCTTGACCGCCCCAAAGATTTTCTGATGGTAGGGCAAGGCAAAGGTGGCAAAATCCACCGGCGATAACTGTCCCGCCCACGAATCAAACAACTGCACTGCTTCCGCCCCGCAGTCAATCTGGTGGCGCATGTAGGTGATGATGGCCGCCGCCAATTTTTCCAAAAACCGATGCAGCATGGCCGGCTCCCGAAAAGCCATGGCCTTGATGATCCCGTAATCCTTCGAGCTTTTGCCCTCCACGGCATAGGCCGCCAACGTCCAGGGTGCTCCCACAAACCCCAAAACCGCCGATCGCCCCGCCACTTCCTGGTGAATGGCAGCGAAAATTTTGCGGATAAAGGGCACGGTGGTCTCGGGATCGAACTCCGTCAAGGCGTCAATTTGCGCCGCCGAACGAATGGGCGGATCGATGATGGGCCCCCGACTCTCCACAATGTCGAAAGGAATGCCCAACCCCGGCAATGGGGTTAAAATGTCGGAAAACAAAATTGTCCCGTCCGGCCGGAACGCCCGAAACGGTTGCAGGGAAATTTCCGCCGCCAACTCGGGGTTTTCCGAACGCTCCCGAAACGAGGGATACTTCTCCCGCAACTCCCGGTACACCTTCATGTAGCGCCCCGCCTGCCGCATCATCCACACCGGTGGCCGCTCAAGGACTTCGCCCCGCGCTGCCCGCACCAATAAATCGTTTTTATCCACGAGCTTTCTAGGGTTTTCCTAAATAATTTTCAAAAACGAGTGTTTGCCAAGATTTTCTGAGTGCATCCCTGTTGCGGCTCCCTCACCCGAAACCCCTCTCCCACCCTGGGAGAGGAACTTGGCATCCGGCTCCCCTAATCTCCACTCCAATCGAGGGCCGCTTGGGCCTTCTGCAGCCGGCGATCGAGGACTTCCTGCAGCCGGGTTTGTAGTCCCCCGGCCAACACCCGGGTCATGGCTTCGGTCAGGGAAGCCAACAGCGGTAACCAAGACTCCTCTACGGCCGGCGAGACCAGAAACGACTGTTTGCCCATGCCGGATTCCCCTAGGGCAGCGGTTTCCACCGCAAAGCACTCCCCCTGTTGCCGAAACACCGCCGCCACCAGCACCCCCGACGGTGGCACCAAACCCCGCTCCACAAAGCCGGGGCCAACCCGCTCTGCCTCAAACCGTTGGTTGAGCACCACCACCAAGATTTTCATTTTGTAAAATCCCTGGCTGTCGATGCGGAGGGCCGTCTGTAGCTCCCCATCCCAAGTCACCCGGTCGTCGTTGGCCGTCAGAGCAAACAGGCGATCGCGCGGTGCCTCCAGAAAACCCTGCAACTTCTGCAAAAGTTGACGGGCAAACCGAATGTGGCTCTCGGCGTAGTCGTAACTCTGCCGGTAGTCTTCGCTCACCAATTGGACAAACTGTTGAAAGCGGGACATGGCCCTTCCCCTAAGGCAGCAAGGCTATCCTACGGCCAATTCGGCCCTTAGATGCCTCGGCTCTTCGATCGCCGATCGGATTTCGCCTTGGCTCCCTTCTCCCCCAACCGTTGGCGATCGCGGCGCTCGGCATAGGTGAGGTACCCGACCCCCAGCGTGACCGCCCCCAACAACACCACCGCCAACAGAAAAAACAGCCCCGTCAGGTTGCTGGTGGTTGCTTCGATGGCTTCCATGTTTGATTTCTGGGTTTGATTTCTGGGTTTGATTTCTGGGTTTGATTTCTGGGTTTTAGAGACCGTTCCGGGCCCACACCACAAAGGCGATCGACATCGTGAACACGGCCAACAGGCCAACCCAACCCAACGTTAGAATATCCATTCTTTTGTTATTGCGTATTGCGGACAATTTCTCGAATGATAGCACCGTTGCGGCCCCCTACAATGGCGGAGTACAGCACGGGAGAACCGATGGCTACCCTCAAAACCTTTCTGGAAGACGGACAACGCCTGGGCTTGTTGCGATTAATTGTCACCAGCGAAGCAGCGGTGCTCGAAGTGAAGGGCACCCTCGAGAAGTTGTTTTACGCCGAGTTGCCGGGCAAGGGGCGCTACGCCAACCGCCACGAAGATTTGTTCGAGTTTCACTTGAACATGGACAAGATCGCCAAGGTGCGGTTTGAGCAGGGGGAGGCGAAGCGGGGGAATTTTCCCACCTACGCCATCCGTTTTTTGAACGACCAAGAACAGCCCCAACTCAGCGCCTTTTTGCAGTGGGGCAAACCGGGGGAATATGCCCCCGGTCAGGTGGAAGCCTGGCAAGCCCTGCGGGATACCTACGGCGAGACCTGGGAGCCGGAACCCCTCCCCCCCGAGGCGTGACCCCCCAGGGAGCGGGAGCAAAACCGGTCAGCGGGTCGGGCCCATGCCCACCCGGCCGGCGTACACGGCCCGATCGCCCAATTCCGCTTCGATGCGCAACAGCCGGTTGTATTTGGCCACCCGTTCGCTGCGGCACAAAGAACCGGTTTTGATCTGCCCGGTGCGGGCCCCCACCGCCAAATCGGCGATCGTGGTGTCTTCGGTCTCCCCGGAACGGTGGCTGATCACCGAGCGATACCCCCGGCGATCGGCCAAAAAGATGGCGGCGAGGGTTTCGCTGAGGCTGCCGATTTGGTTCAGCTTGATCAAGATGGCGTTGGCGCACCCCTCTTGGATGCCCCGCTGCAACCGTTCCAGGTTGGTCACAAACAAATCATCCCCCACCAACTGAATGCCGGATAGCTTTTGGGTCAGGGCCTGCCAGTGGCTCCAATCCTCTTCCTGCAACCCGTCTTCAATCGACACAATGGGATAGCTGCGCACCAATTCCTCGTAGTAGGCGATCGCCTCGACCGCAGGATGGCTTACCCCGTCAAAACGATAGTGACCGTTGTCGTAGAGTTCGTTGGCCGCCACGTCCAAAGCCAGGGCAATATCGGTACCGGGTCGGTAGCCGGCTTTTTCGATCGCCGCGATCAGCAGATCCAGGGCTTCTCGGTTGGAGCCGAGGTTGGGGGCAAACCCCCCTTCATCCCCCACCGCCGTCGCCAACCCGCGGTCGTGCAAGACATCCTTGAGGGTGGCAAATACCTCGGCTCCCCAGCGCAGGGCTTCCCGGAAGGAGGGGGCCCCTACGGGTACGATCATAAATTCCTGAATATCGACGTTGTTGTCGGCATGGGCGCCACCGTTCACCACGTTCATCAGGGGCACCGGCAACAGGTTGGCGCTGGGGCCCCCCAAATACCGATACAATGGCAGACCCACCGCCGCCGCCGCCGCCTTGGCGATCGCCAACGAGACCGCCAAAATGGCATTGGCCCCCAGCTTCGATTTGTTGGGGGTGCCATCCAAGTCCAACATCCGGCGATCGCAACCCTCTTGGTCGAGGGCATCCATTCCCTGCAACGCCGGCCCCAATACCTCCTCGATGTGCTGCACTGCCTGCAACACGCCTTTGCCACCGTAGCGTTGTTTGTCGCCGTCCCGCAATTCAATCGCCTCAAAGGAACCGGTGGAAGCGCCGCTGGGCACCTGGGCCAACCCACTGCACCCACTGACCAGGGTCACCACCGCCTCGACGGTGGGCCGGCCCCGGGAATCCAAAATCTCCTGCGCCCGCATCGAGGCGATCGCGCTGCTTGTGCCTGCCATGGTTGTTTTGTCTGCACCTCGTGCCCCATCTTACGGCACCGGTGCCCCTTGCATTTCCCGGAAACTGTGGCATATTGAGTAGAGAAGTAGGGAAAAGCCTTATCCCACAAGCATTTCCCTCAAATTCCACCCCTCGCTTTCCCATTCGATTTTGGTTCTTGGCTTTGGTTCTGGTCTTTGGTTCTGGTGGAGCCCCGTTGCGTTGGTACTGCCCTCCGTTTCCATGTTGTAATCGCCAAGGGATATCCCCAAGCCCAATCCTGACCAAGAAGGATCAGACCGGATTGTAATGTCCAGGCTAGCGGTCAGGGATGAGATTGAGGGGAAAGATGCGGAGGGGAAAGATGGAACGCAAGCAAAAGCAACAACCTCCAGCAGAATGAAAGCCGGCTTGACGAAAGTTCAGTCGATAGAGAAACCCACAGTCAGGTGTTTGTACCAGCAATTTGTCGCAATTATGGTTAAAAACATTCACAAAATTGGTGATTTGGGTTGAAAATTCTGGAAAACCTCGCCCAAATCTTGGAAAATCGGGTATTTTGGTCAAAGCAATAGCGTCAGCCCGCGGACAAAATCCAGCAGGAAAGCGAAACAAAGCAACCCAATCCCCTTAACGGTTCGTCGGTTAGTTTGGCACTTGACAGCATTTTGTTGCGTGCGATCGTCGATAGTTGGCTGATAGTTGGCTGATAGTTGGTTGATAGTTGGTTGATAGAGATTCCATAGGTCTATTTCATAAATCTATGGTTTCAAGCTGCTGACTTAAGCTATTGCCCGAAACACGACCCGAAAGCAGGTTATTTGGTCACAAGTATTCAAGAAGGTATTCAGGAATTATGAACAAAGGCGAACTGGTGGATGCGATTGTGGAAAAAGCCGGTGTTCCCAAGCGGACGGCGGAAACGGTCTTGAGTGCCACCCTCGAGGCGATCGTGGAAGCCGTAGCCGAGGGGGAAAAGGTCACCTTGGTGGGGTTTGGGTCGTTTGAGTCGCGGGTGCGCAAAGCGCGGGAAGGACGCAATCCCAAAACCGGGGCGAAGATGGACATTCCGGAAACGGTGGTGCCGGCGTTTTCGGCCGGGAAGTCCTTCCGGGAGCGGGTAGGCGGCGCAGATGCTGGCGACGACGAGGAATAGTTGTCCCTTGGGTTCCGAATCTGAAGGAGCTACAGGGGCACTGCCCTTGTAAAGGATTTTACTTCCCGCTGCCCCCCTTGTCAGAGGGGCAGCGCTTCCCATTCAAATCAGCAAAAAACTACTACGAAATCACTTCCCCTTGTTTTCAGGGGCAGAAATACCCACGAAATCCGGAATTAAATGTCATAATCTCAAAGGCATTTGAGGTTAGGGTGTCTTGCGGGACAGGGTATTGCGAACAGAGGCACGGCAAGGCTCAGCGGAAGATCCTCCGGCGGCAGGTTACCCGGCGACAGATCCGGGGGGAGACCTTTGGGTAGAGCCAGGGACAACCGACGAGAATACCGTGCAGGTGGCGCAGCGCTTGGGCTGCCTGCCGGAAGAACTTTTGGATTTTGCCAGCAACATCAATCCCTTGGGTACCTCGCTGGCCCTACGACAGTTGTGGCGACCGGCTGAGGCCTGGCGGTTGTTGCAGGCGGTGCAGCGTTACCCCGATCCGGAATACAAGTTGCTGCGGCAGACGATCGCCGCGGCCAGGGCGATCGAGGGAGAGGGGGTGATCCTGGGCAATGGCTCGGCAGAGTTGTGGGGATGGGTAGCTCAGGAAACGGTTGCTTTGGGGGTAGAGCGGGTGTTGACGTTGGCCCCCCATCCCTGCGGGTTTAACCAAGCGTTGCGGACAGTGGGGCGATCGCCTGTGGGGGTACCCAGTTTGTGGGCGGATGAGGAAGCGGTTTTGGCCAAGGTGGTGGCGCAGGCAGAGGGGCAGCCGTTTGCCCTGATGGTCAGCAATCCCCACGATCCCACGGGGCAACTCTACAGCCGGGCCCTGTGGCAGCAAATTTTGACCCTGCCCAACTGTGCCTTGCTGATGGTGGATGAATCCTTGATGGATTTCTGCGAACCGGGGGCCAGTATGTTGCCGGAGGTGATGCACTACCCCAACCTCGTGGTGGTGCAATCCCTGACCAAGTTTTACGCGATTCCGGGTTTGCGCATTGGGTTTGCGGCGGTGGCTGCCCCGCAGGGGCCACGCTGGCAGGAGCGGCAGTCCCCGTGGAACATCAATACCATTGCCGAGCAGGCGGCCGTAGCGTGCCTGGGCGATCGGGAATACCAAGCGGCCACCCGGTTGTGGTTGCCGCCGGCCCGCGATCGCCTGTATCGGGGACTGCAACAAATACCGGGATTGACCCCCTATACCGGTGCGGCCCACTTCCTGCTGGTACGCTGCGATCGCCTAGCCCGGGCCTGGCAGGAATCTTTGTTGTATCGCCATCGCGTCCTGGTCAAAGAGAGTCGCTCGTTTGTGGGTTTGGGCGATCGCCATTTGCGGATTGCCGTGCGACTCCTCTCGGAACAAGACCAATTGTTCGCGGCCTTGGCCGAGGCCAAGCTAGGATAGGTTTGTAACGAAATGTAAATTCATGGAGACTTTACACCGGTGTTCGGGGCGGTGGCGGTTGGGATTGACACTGGCCTTGCTGGTGGCGGTGTTGTGGGGGGTACTGGCGATCGCCCTCAAAATCGTGTTGGCGGAGTTGGATCCCTACACCGTGACCTGGTTTCGGTTTGCGGTGTCCTTTGGGTTGCAGGGATTGTGGCTGGCGGGGCGGTGGCCCTCCTGGCAAGATTTAGCCCAGCCGTCCTGGGGGGTGTGGGCGGTGGCGATCGGGGGGTTAGCCATCAACTACATTTTGTTTTTGGTGGGGTTGCAGCAGACTTCGCCGAGCAATGCCCAGGTCTTAATTCAGTTGGCTCCAGCTTTGTTGGGATTGGCGGGATTGTGGGTATTTCGGGAACGCTACAGCCGCCGCCAGTGGGCCGGGGTCGGGGTGCTGGCCTTTGGCATGAGCTTGTTTTTCCATGAGCAGGTAACCGCCCTGGCGGCCGATAGCCAACGGTATTTGTGGGGGAACCTGTGTTTGGTGGGGGGGGCGATCGCCTGGGCCGCCTACGGCATCGCCCAGAAGCAGTTGTTGCGGGACTTGCCCTCCCCCCGGGTGATGTGGGTGCTCTACGGCAGTTGTGCACTGTTGTTTTGGCCCTTTGCCCAGCCGGGGGCCCTCACCCAACTGTCGGCGATCGGGTGGGTCCTGCTGACCTTTTGTGCCCTCAATACATTGGTGGCCTACGGTGCCTTTGCCGCCGCCTTGGAGCACCTGGAAGCCTCGCGGGTGAGTGCGGTGGTGGCCATGCCCCCCCTCATTACGGTGGGGGTGGTGTCGATTTTGCCCCACTTCTTGCCGGATTTGCCCTTTGCCGATCCGATTACCCTGCTTTCGGCAGTAGGGGCGATCGGCGTGGCCAGCGGCTCGGTGTTGGTATCGGGGGCCCTCGAGCGGAGGGATTCTATAGAATAGAACGACCGATATCCAAAACCCTCTATGGAAGTTGCCGTGAAACCGGGCGACCTTTTGCGCCAAGCCGATCCCGAACGTCTCCATCGCATTCGTCATACCGCATCCCACGTGATGGCGATGGCGGTTCAAACCCTCTTTAAGGATGCGAAGGTGACCATCGGCCCGGCCACGGAAATGGGGTTTTATTACGATTTTGACCGCGGGGAACCCTTCACCCCCCAAGACCTGAAGAAAATTGAGAAGGAAATGCGGCGCATCATCAAAGCCAATTTGCCGGTGGTGCGGCAAGAATTTGACCGGGCGACGATCCGGGCCGAGATCGAAAAACTCAAGGAACCCTACAAACTGGAGATTTTGGCGGCCATTCCGGAAGGGGAAGTGATCACGCGCTATACCTTGGGCGATCCCAACGGCGACAAACCCTTTTGGTGGGACTTGTGTGCGGGGCCGCATCTAGCCACCACGGGGGAAATTCACCCCGAAGCCTTTGCCTTGGAGAGTGTGGCGGGGGCCTACTGGCGGGGGGACGAAAAAAACGCCATGCTGCAACGGATTTACGGCACGGCCTGGGAAACCCCCGAACAATTGCAGGCTTATCAGCAGCAAATCGAGGAAGCCAAGCGGCGGGATCACCGGAAACTGGGCAAAGAGTTGCAGTTGTTCAGCATCCAAGAAGATGCCGGGGGCGGCCTGGTATTTTGGCATCCGCGGGGGGGCACCATGCGCCGCCTCATTGAGGACTATTGGAAGGATATGCACGTGGCTGCCGGTTATGAATTGGTGAATACCCCCCACGTCGCCAACTTGGATTTGTGGAAAATCTCCGGCCACAACGATTTCTATCGGGAAAGCATGTTTGACACCATGGAAGTCGAAGAGCAACAATATCAGCTCAAGCCCATGAACTGTCCGTTTCATGTGCTGATGTTCAAAGATGGGTTGCACTCCTACCGGGAGTTGCCGATGCGCTGGGCGGAACTGGGGACGGTCTACCGCTACGAGCGATCGGGCACCCTCCACGGGCTGATGCGGGTGCGGGGCTTTACCCAGGACGATGCCCACATCTTTTGCACCGAAGACCAAATCGCGTCCGAAATTTTCGGGGTGCTGAATTTGGCGGAAACGGTACTGACTACCTTTGGTTTTGCCGATTATGAAGTGAATTTGTCCACGCGGCCCGAAAAGTACGTGGGCGCCGATGCCATTTGGGATAAAGCGACCCAGGCGCTGCGGCAGGCCCTGGATCAAAAGGGCTGGGTTTACAAGGTAGATGAAGGGGGCGGGGCTTTCTACGGGCCCAAAATTGATATCAAAATTGAGGACGCGATCGGGCGACGCTGGCAGTGCTCCACCATTCAGTTGGATTTCAATTTACCGGAACGATTTGATTTGCACTATGTGAGTGAGGACGGTGCGCGGGTGCGACCGATTATGATTCACCGGGCCTTGTTTGGCTCCATTGAGCGATTCTTTGGCATTCTGATTGAGAACTATGCGGGGGATTTTCCGTTGTGGTTGGCCCCTGCCCAAGTGCGTCTGATTCCGGTGACCGATGCCCAGCGGGACTTTGCGGAGGGTGTAGCCAAACAAATGAAAACCGCCGGGTTGCGCGCGGAGGTCGATCGCAGCGGCGATCGCATGCAGAAGCAAATCCGCAAGGCGGAGTTGGAAAAAATTCCCGTAATGGCGGTGGTGGGAGCCAAAGAGGTAGAAAGCGAAAGCCTGAGCTTGCGCACCCGCAAAACCGGCGATTTGGGAGTGGTGCTGGTCACGGTGGCGATCGAGAAGATGCAGGCCGCGGTCCGCAACCGGGATTGGTTATAGCGGATGTTGATATTGCCCGATCTGCATGGGTGAAGGTCGGGCGATCGGCCGTGCGCGCGCTCTATCGTGCCCAGCCAGGCCAAGAACGGTTTCAATCGATACCAAAAACCCAAGGGGCGTATGACACCCTTGGGCAGAGGCAGAAGTCTGGGGTTAGCCCTGGCATCCTCCATTGGGCTTGAGCGCTATGGACGCAATCAACGCATTGAACCCATGAACACCCCTAACCGTAGCTTCCTATCCATGTCGCCAGTTGAATATAAATTTCTTGTTACTGTAATAATAGTTTCCCTGGTGCCAGTGACCCTCCAGATTTTGGGTGCTGATTTTGGTTCCCTTGGCGATCTACCCAATCTGCCGGTGTGGCTATCCCTCGAGCCGCCCAAGGTGCTGGAGCAAATGCACTACGTTCTCCGGGGGAGTTTTGTGCATACCCTCTTGGAGTGGTCTTCGGTGTGCACGGCCCTTTTTACCGTTATCCTATCCCTCATTCACTATTCTTTCAGCCGGGATGTGGTTACGCCGCTGATTGGCATTGCCATGTTTTTTGCGGGGTGCATGGATGCCTTTCATACCCTTGCTGCGGATCATCTCCTGCAAGGCGTGGCGGATAATCGCGATTTGATTCCCTTCACTTGGGCGATTTGCCGCACCTTTAGTGCGGTGATTTTGGGTGGGGGGGCCTTGCTGCTGTTACGCCGGCAGCGACCCCAATTTTTGCAGGGGTTCAAAATCATTCTCTTCACCAGTTTGAGTTTGGGCACCCTTGCTTACGGGTTGGTTTTGTGGTGTGTCTACACAGCCATTTTGCCGAAAACCACTTTCCCCGGAGCTTGGTTGGTACGTCCCTATGATTTTCTGCCGCTGATTTTGTTCGTGCTGGCGGGGGTGTTCGTTTTGCCATCGTTTTATCGCCAGTATCCTAGCTTTTTTAGTCTCAGTCTGTGGTTTAGCATGATTCCCCAGACAACGGTGCAAATGCACATGACTTTTGGCTCGGGACAAATTTTTGATGGTAATTTCAATGTGGCGCACTTCTTGAAAATTGTGGCTTACATGGTGCCCTTCAGCGGTATTTGCCTCACCTTCATTCAAATCTACCGTGAGAAAGAACAGGTTCTGAGCCGGCTGGGCAGCTCTCTAGCGGAAGCAGTCGGCCTCAATGCCATCTTGGATCATTTGGCGGATGGGCTTCTGGTGGTGGATATCCATGGTATGGTCAGCCGTTGGAATCAAAAGTTTCTGCATCTCTTTGCGATCTCGCCTCCCAAATTGAGGGAACAATGCCACCGCACCCTGGCGATCGCCCCTCTCTCGGAAGTGATTGACCGATCGCGAACGGCTCCTATGGAGGTGGTCTGTCAGGAAGTGCCCCTAGCCTACGATCGCATTGGTCAGGCGATCGCCACCGGGGTCTTCAAGCAAAACGCCGACAATACGCTGGAATGTCTGGGCACCGCGGTTTTGATTCGGGACATCACCAACGAGCGGGAGGTGGATAAGATGAAAACCGACTTCATTTCCACGGTTAGCCATGAGTTGCGCACCCCCCTGACCTCGGTGCTGGGATTTGCCAGCATCATCCAAGAGAAACTCCGCGATGACGTTTTCCCAGCCGTTGAACCCCTGGACAACAAGAAGCTCAGCCGCTCCCTCAAAAAAGTCGATGCCAACCTCAACATCATCGTGACCGAAGCCGAACGCCTCACTTCCTTGATCAACGATGTCTTGGACATCGCCAAGATGGAAGCCGGCAAAATTGAGTGGCGGATGGAGCAAATCCAGATCGAGGATGTGATTGAACGGGCTTTCAATGCCACCGCGGCCCTATTTGAGCGCAGCGGTTTGGATGCCAACATCAAGATTGATGGCGGCATTCCGCCGATTCGGGGCGATCGCGATCGCCTGATTCAGGTGCTGATCAACCTTATCTCCAATGCTGTGAAGTTTACCGACGAGGGCTCTGTGACCTGTGCGGCCCGTGTGACCGAGGGGGAATTGTGGGTGCGGGTAATCGATACCGGCATTGGGATTGCGCCCGAAGATTGCCCCAGAGTCTTTGAGAAGTTCAAGCAGGTGGGGGACACCCTCACCGATAAACCCAAGGGTACCGGTTTGGGACTGGCGATCTGTGTGCAGATTATCGAGCATCACGGGGGACGGATCTGGGTGGAAAGTGCGATCGGGGTAGGCAGCACTTTTCTGTTTACCCTGCCCCTTATGGTGGCACCGCAACCCAGTACTTTGCCTCGTTTTGATGCCCTGATTCATCAATTGCAGCGCCAGATGGTGCCCCCCCACGATGCCGAATCGGGCCAGAAGCGGATTTTGATTGTGGATGACGATGCCCATATCCGCGAGTTGCTGCGGCAGGAACTGGAGCAGGTGGGCTACGAAGCAATAGAAGCCAGCGACGGTTTTGCCGCCATTCAGCAGGTCAAAACCCTCAAGCCAGACTTGGTGATCCTGGATGTGATGATGCCCCAGATGAACGGTTTTGATGCGGCAGCGGTATTGCGCAACGATCCGGAGGTGGCCGCAATTCCCATCATTATGTTGTCGATTGTGCAGGACAAGGAGCGAGGATACCGCCTGGGGATCGATCGTTATTTGACCAAGCCGATTGATAAAGAGCGGTTGTTGGGCGACATTGAGTCTTTGCTCCATCAGGGCAGTTCCACCAAAAAAGTGTTGATTGTGGATCGGGATGCTTCAACGATCAAAACCTTGGCGGAGGTCTTGCAGGCGAAGGGGTACATGGTAAGCGAAGCGCAGTCGGAACGAGAGGGATTGGAGAAGGCCATTGCGGTGAAGCCCGATGTGATTATTGTGGATGCCCATGCCCAAGAGTCTGAACTGGTGCGGGCGCTGCGGTTTGAGCGGGATTTTCACGATGTCGTGTTTTTGTTGATGCCGGCGCCGGAGGAGGGGCATCCGATTACGGCAGACAACCGTAGACCGTGAGCCGGTAGGTGGTATCGATCGCCTGCTCCACACCACCAATCAGGACATTCACCTGAAACGGTACATTGTTGGCTCGGGGTACGGCCTCGATCGCAAAAGTTTGCCCAGGCATCAGGGCTACGCTTTGTTTGAACGATTGGTCGTGGGTGCCATCGGCATATTTCAGGTTCACTTCGATGTCGTAGCGTACCTTTTGTTCGGGCACAATTTCTGTCCGAAAGCGGCGGAAGGGTTGCCCCCCCGGCACCACAAAATCGGTATTCCAGTTGTTTTGAATGCGGACAAAGGGCACAAACGGAATTAAGGGCACCGACGGCATGGATACCGTTTTGACTTGGGTGGTGCCGGTGCCCCCCGTTACCGTCAACGGCTCGCAGGCGATCGCGGCTTCGCTGCCCAGAGCCAGCAGCACGGCGGCGATCCCGGTCAATCGCTGGATGTTCATCGCGTTTCTTCCTCAAAAAGCCGGAATTTAGACGGGTTTAGTACCGGGGGTTCTCTTACGTCAACAATGGAGCCAAGCCATAGACCAGTTCTTTGTAAGCCAAAATTTTGCGGATGGCCAAAATCACACCGGGCATGTAGGAGGCGCGGTCGTAGGTGTCGTGCCGCAAAACATAGGTTTCGCCGGGGGCCCCAAACCACATTTCTTGATGGGCCACCAACCCCGGTAACCGCACGCTGTGAATGCGGATATTTTCATTGACGAGGGCCCCCCGTGCCCCGGCCACGGTTTCTTTTTCGGTGACCTGAGGGGCATTAAAGGTCTTGCCCAATGCGGCCAACATCTGGGCGGTTTGCAGGGCGGTGCCGCTGGGGGCATCGGCTTTCTGGTTGTGGTGCAGTTCCAGGATTTCAACGTTCTGATAGAACTGACAGGCCGCGACAGCGGCTTGCTGCATCAACAACACCCCAATGGAAAAATTCGGCACGATCGCACAGCCCAAACTGGCCTTGTCGGCAAAGGCCGCCAGTTCTTGAATTTGAGATGCCGTGAGACCGGTGGTACCCACCACGGGCCGCACGCCATAGGCGATCGCCGAGCGAATCCGTTCGTACAGACCCTGGGGATGGGCCAAATCCAACATCACCGCCGGCTGCTCGGTTTGGGCCCCCTGAGCCAACAACACTTCCAAATCGTTGGTGACGGGAATTTCCAACGGCCCGAGTCCCACCACTTCGCCGATGTCTTCCCCCAAGCGTTTGCGGGCGATCGCCCCGATCAATTCCAAATCGGGCTGGCGGGCAATGGCGGCGATGGCTTCCCGACCCATTTTGCCGGTGGCCCCCACCACAATGACCGGAATCGGTGCTTCTGTCACGCGGTTTCTTTCTGAATTTAGATTTCAGTTTAAGGCAAAAAGACATCTCCCAGGGGTACGGCCCGCTTGGCCCCGGTCACGCTGGGCAGGTTGCCGGGACGGTTGTGCCACCGCAGATACCCCAACACGGCAAAGGCGATCGCCTCTTTGTGGTCGGGATCGATGCCCTGCTCGGCGGTGGTATGGACGGTAGCCGGGGCCAGGGTGTGGGCGAGCCGCTCCATCAAGTACCGGTTGTGGCACCCCCCGCCGCCCAACCACACTTCCTGGGGGTATCGAGGCAAAAATTGCCGGTAGCTGTCGGCGATCGCCCGGGCGGTAAATTCCGTGAGGGTGGCCAACACGTCAAAATTGGACAAATTGCGCTCGCGACACTTGACGATGCACCGATCCAAATACTTGCGATCGAACAACTCCCGACCGGTCGATTTGGGGGGCTGTCGCCGAAAAAACTCATGTTGCAACCAGGCTTCCACCAAGGACGAGTTGGGAGCACCCCGCGAAGCCAAGCGGCCTTCGGGATCGAAGGGTTTGCCAAACAAGACTTCCGCCGCCAAATCCAGCAAGACGTTGCCGGGGCCGTTGTCAAATCCGATCACCGTGGTGGTGTCGCCGCCGGCCGGCAAGTAAGCCACGTTGGCAATGCCCCCCAAATTTTGCACGCAGCGATCGCAGGTTTCGTGGCGCAACAACAACCAATCCACCATTGGCACCAACGGCGCGCCGTGGCCCCCCAACGCCACATCCGCCGCCCGAAAGTTGGCCACCACCGGCAACCCCAAGCGCTGGGCGATGGCTCCGCCCCACCCCAGCTGCACACTCCGTCCGAGGTGCTCTCCCGCCGGCGGCCGATGAAATACGGTCTGGCCATGGGAAGCCACCAAATCCGGTTGGATTTTGAGCTTGGTTAGGGTATCGGCGATCGCAGCTGCAAACGCCTCGGCGATTGCATCGTCTAACTCGTAGAGTTCCGCCAGCGGTAGGGCCGCCCCCGCACACAGCGCCAAAATTTGGCCCCGCACCGGCAAAGCATAGGATACCGTTTGGCCCCCTACCCACCGCAGGCGATCGCCCTCGGTGATTTCCACCACCGCCACATCGATCCCGTCCGCCGATGTGCCGCTCAATGCCCCCGCTACATACATGGTTTGCCCCCCATCCTCGGCATTGGATTGTATTGCATTTTGTAAAGCTCTTGACGACTGGGGGAAAATGGAGCAAATTCGCCTGGATCGCACCATGGAAACCCTGGAATTCATCATTTATCCCGACGGTCGTGTGGAAGAACGGGTCAGCGGCATCCTCGGCCCCGATTGCCAGGCGATTACCGAAGCCCTGGAACAGGCCTTGGGCACCGTCACCACCTGCGAACTCACCGCGGAATACTTCGCCCAAACCATCCACCCAACCCAGAGCCAAGCCAATTCCCAGTTCCAATCGTTGGCGTAAATTTGGCGGCCCAGCACCCCCAAAGTCGTTGCGTCTGTCACCGTGGTTACCGGCAAACATTGACCGGGCCAATGTTTTGGATAGGTAACGGATTGATAAGGGGGCTTGAGGGTACCGGTCACGACAGACTAGAATAATTCTTAGCAGTTTTCCAAAAGGCGGCGGCCCATGTCTCACTTCAGTCAGATCAAGACCCAATTGCGGCAGTTGACTCCCTTGCAAAAAGCGTTGACCGATCTGGATATGGATTGGCAAGGCGGCGAGGTGCCGGTGCGCGGCCACCAGGGGCAACAGGTGATGGCGGCGATCGCCATCCCCCAAACCAACGGCTACGACATCGGTTTTCGCTGGAATGGGGAGTCCTACGAGTTGGTGGCGGATTTGCAGTACTGGGCCCAGCCGTTGACGGTCGAAGGCTTTTTGCGCAAGGTCACCCAACGCTATGCCTACCAAGCAGTGGTCACCGAAGCCGAAAATCGGGGTTTTGCCCTGACCGAGACGGTGCCCCAAGCGGATGGTTCGGTACGGGTGGTGCTGCAACGCTGGGCCTAAACGTTGGGCCTCAGGGTGTAACAAGCTCCCCTCTCCCGTTCTGGGAGGGGGGTGAGGGCAGACAACTCAACGCCAGAACGCCAGACAAACATCGCTGCTTTGGGTTTGAACCGCGTTCGGTAAAGCTGAGAACCAAGCACCGACCGATTGGGGTGGATTGCTTTAGATCGGGACGAGCGGGAGGAAAACCATGGATCGGGGTGAGGCCACAGGGCACAGCAGCACAGAGCACAGCAGCACAGATCGCAGTGGCTGGGAGCCGGAGTTGGGGGGAACCCTCCGCCAAAATGCCGTGTATGTGGATGAATCGACCTGCATTGGCTGTGGCCACTGTGCCTATGTGGCCCGCAACACGTTTGCAATGGAACCCTCCTATGGTCGAGCCCGGGCGATTTCCCAGGACGGCGACTCGGAGGAGTTGGTGCAGGAGGCGATCGACACCTGTCCGGTGGATTGCATTGCCTGGGTGAGTTTTGTCGAGTTGCGGGAGTTGGAGGCCGCCCGCCGGTTTCAGGTGATTACGGACTTGGGCATCGCCGGCGATCGCAGCAGTCGGGCCCGGCGATCGCGTTCACGCCGGGGCCCCGCCTGAAGCCCCCCACCGGGTAGGAATCGGTTTGTCGGTAGTTATTTCGGTGGCTACTGCCATCAGAAATTCCATCAGGGCTTGTACGCACTCCCGATCGCCAAACAACTGAGCACAGCCCGCCAAGGTTTGGGCAGCGATCGCCTGCCGCCAAGGGGCATCTTGACCCAAACGGGCAGCGATCGCGACGTATTCTTCTTGGGAACAGGCCACCGTGTCCAAGATGCCCAAGCATTGCAAAATGCCGTAGGTGTGGCGGCCGCGCATGAGGGCTCCGGGCCAGGTCACCATTGGCAAGCCGCAGGCCGCGGCATCCAAGGAAGTGTTGCCCCCCGACCACACCGGCGTATCCAAATACACGTCGCAACAACGCAACAAATCAAAGTAGGCCGCACCCGGCAATACCGGCAGGACAAGGCAATGGGTGCGATGGTCTAGCCCCACGGCGGCAAAGGCTTTCGCCAAACGGGTCGGGGGGATGCCTCCCCGCAAAAACACGATCTGGGCTTGGGGTACCTGCTGGGCGATCGCCGCATACAGTTCATCGTGTTGGGGCAAGTATTTGTAGGGCGCTTGACTGCTGAGGTACACCACGGCATTTTCCCGTAGCCCAAAATCCGCGCGGGTATGGGTAGGAGCTGTCAAAGCCGGATAAGGATAACAAACCCCGATGTGGGGCAACCGCACCAAGGTTTCGGTGTAGTGGGTGTCTCCGTCGGCCGGCTCCATGGCTGCGCTGGATAGAAAATAATCGACCGTAGGCAAGCCGGAGGTGACGGGTTGACCCCAGGCCATGGCCTGCACCGGCGCCAACCGCAGGGCAGCCAATCGCAGGGTGGGGGGATCCATGCCCAATTCCGGGAAAATCAACACGTGCAGGCGATCGCCCCGCACCTGTTGGGC
>DMPD01000315.1 GCA_003456125.1 Cyanobacteria bacterium UBA8156
ACCCTGGGCAACCGTCTAGCCGAAGAATTTATTCCGGTCAATGGCCATAACCAGCAGGAGGTCGCTGCCGTAGCCCTTGCGGCCAGCGTCTTTGACAGCACCCCCGAGGGCAAATCCATCGTGCGCCTAGCCGAAAAGCTGGGGGCTACCACAACCTTCGACAAAGCCAATGCCGAAGGTGTGGAATTTTCGGCCCGCACCCGCATGAGCGGCACCAACCTGCCCAATGGGGACGAAGTGCGCAAGGGGTCTGTAGATGCCATTCGTGGGTTTGTGCGTTCTCGAGGTGGGCAGGCCCCAACCGAACTGGATCAAGCCTTTGAGCAAGTTTCACGCCTGGGCGGTACCCCCCTCGCCATCTGCCAAAACAGCGATATCTATGGCGTGGTGTACCTGAAAGACATCATCAAGCCCGGCATCCGGGAACGTTTCAACCAACTGCGCCGCATGGGCGTTCGCACCGTCATGCTGACCGGCGACAACCGCATCACCGCCTCCGTCATTGCCGCAGAAGCCGGGGTTGATGACTTTATTGCCGAGGCTACCCCCGAGGACAAAATTCAGGTCATCCAAACGGAGCAAGCCCAGGGCAAGCTGGTGGCCATGACCGGCGACGGGACCAACGATGCCCCTGCCCTGGCCCAAGCCAACGTGGGCGTGGCGATGAACTCCGGTACCCAAGCCGCCAAAGAAGCCGGCAATATGGTTGACCTCGACTCAGACCCCACCAAACTGATCGATTTGATCTCTATTGGCAAGCAGTTGCTGATCACCCGCGGCGCCCTCACCACCTTTTCTCTGGCGAACGATATCGCCAAATACTTTGCTATTATTCCAGCCATGTTCGCCAACGCTGGCATCGGTGCTCTCAACGTGATGGGACTCCATAGTCCCCGCACCGCCGTCCTCTCGGCACTGATTTACAATGCCCTGATCATCCCCGCCCTCATTCCCTTGGCGCTGAAGGGCATTGAGTTTCGCCCACTGACGGCCAACCAGTTACTCCAACGTAACATTTTGATCTACGGACTGGGCGGCATTGTCGCGCCGTTTGTGGTCATTAAGGCGATCGATGTAGGGGTGTCGGCAGCTACGAATTTTTAGGTGTTGGCACGTTGGCTCTCAATCATCTATCACAAAGCTGTTCTTCCTATGAAACTTACTTTCCCAAGAATTTTGCTGCTGGGTTTGTTGCTCAACGCGGCGATCGCACCGGCTCTGCACGCCGTAACCGGCTCCGATATGCCCCGAGGTACGGTCTACGCGATTGGCCTGCTGGGCGTTATTGTGGTTGGCCTCGCCGTCTACCTGGTCGTCGCGATCGTCCAACCCGAAAAGTTCTAGGACTTGATAGCCAAAAGGCACGCATCTTTGAAGCTTTCAACTTTACCCCTTGCAAAACCCTACCCTAACCTCCCATGCAAGACCTCATCATCAGCCTTCGCAGCATCGCTATTCTTTGGATTTTGACAGCGTTTCTTTACCCACTCCTGATTTTTCTGATCGGTCAGACGGCTTTTCCCTACCAAGCCAACGGCAGTCTATTGAGAAATGCTCAGGGTAAAGTGGTCGGTTCAGCGTTGATTGGTCAGACGTTCAAAGCGGACAAGTATTTTTGGAGTCGTCCTAGCGGCATTGCCTACAGCGAAGGGGACGATGCGGCTCCCACGGGTCTATCTGGCGCCAGCAACCTCGCCCCCGACAACCCCGAACTGCTAAAGCGCATTCAAGCGGAAACACAGGGCCTCCGCGACCAAGACCTCGAACCTATCGCCGACCTGCTCTACTCCTCTGGGTCTGGTCTGGATCCCCACATTTCTCCTGCTGCCGCCGAAGCGCAGGTAGAGCGTGTAGCCCGGGCCCGTGGCCTGTCGGTAGACGAGGTGCGGGCGCGAATCTCCCAAAATACCGATGGTCGCTTCCTGGGTATTTTCGGCGAGCCCGGCGTCAAGGTTCTGTCGCTGAATTTGGCTTTAGATAGCTAACGGGTCATGCCGCTCCCTATCCCTGCCTGCCCACTTTCCCCCATCCAAATCTTGTCATGTACCACTTCGCCCAGTCTCCCGCCTTTTCCCGCCGTGGCAAGCACAAAGTTTTCCTTGGCATGGCTCCTGGCGTAGGCAAAACCTATCGGATGCTCGAAGAAGGTCAACAGCTCAAGCAAGAAGGGCTGGATGTGGTGATTGGACTGTTGGAAACCCACGGCCGCGCCGAAACCGCTGAAAAAGCCGTTGGGCTGACCCAAGTTCCCCTAAAGTCCATTTTTTGGCAGGGACGGAACTTGATGGAAATGGATACCCAAGGCATTATTGACCGCTGCCCGCAACTGGTGCTCGTGGATGAACTGGCCCATACCAACGTTCCTGGTTCAGACCGAGAAAAGCGTTACCAAGATGTTGAGGCGATTTTAGAGGCAGGCATCGATGTTTTTTCTACCCTTAATATTCAACACCTAGAAAGCTTGAACGATCTAGTGCACAAAATATCTGGCGTGGTGGTACGGGAACGGGTGCCCGATCGCCTCTTGGATGAAGCCGATGAGTTGGTGCTGATCGATGTCACCCCTGAAACCCTCCAAGAACGCCTGCAGGAGGGCAAAATCTACGCCCCGGCCAACATTGACCGAGCGCTGCAAAATTTCTTTCAACGGCGCAATTTGGTGGCTCTGCGAGAACTGGCCCTGCGGGAGGTTGCAGACAACATCGAAGAAAACGATCGCGAGAATCCTGCCAAAAATCACTGCAACATTCAAGAACGGATTTTGGTCTGTGTTTCTACCAATCCCAGTTCGCTCCAACTGTTGCGACGGGGGGCACGAATTTCTAGCCAAATGAACGGCCGTTTCTACGCCCTATTTGTCTCCCATCCCCATCAATTTTTGTCTCGGACAGAAGCCCTTCACATCGAAACCTGCAAACAACTCTGCGAGGAATTTGAAGGCGAATTTTTGCGGGTAGAATCTGAGAATGTGGTCAAAGCGATCGCGAGTACGGCGGCGGCAAAACGCATCACTCAAATTGTTTTGGGCGAAACCCAGCGATCGTGGTGGCAGCTACTGACCCGAGGTTCAATTGTGCAGCGGCTGATGCGCTCCCTTCCCAGCATCGATCTGCACATCATTGCCACCAAGTAGTGGCGATTTAGCGCACTTGACTGCGGGCGGCATCGGAAATCACCGGCAGGTTGGGCCACCCCCCCCGCAAATTCTCGAAGATGGAATAGGCTACCGCGGCCGTCGTCCCCAAAAACAAACTGCTGAACACCAACTGGGTCACAAACCCAAACACGCCACCGATGCCGCCCAAGGTCAATCCGAAAATTTCCAGCAGCGCCGTCACCAAAAAAATGGCGATGTCCAATACCAACGCCTGGGCCGCATTGAACCGCAAAATATCCGGCAAGCGGTAATTGCGCACCAACCCGGCATAGGTGGCCACCCACGCCACCAACCCAATGGAAATAAAATCAATGATGGACACCCGAAAAATGGCATCGGCAAAGGCAAAGGGATAAAACAAGTATTCCAGGTAGGGCACCTGCCCCAGCACCAAGGAAGGAACCGTAACAAACTGACCGGCGGCCCCGCTGCCCTGCAACGCCGTCAGCGCCAGACCGGTGCGGGATACCCCCGCATAAATCAAACCGCCGTAGACCGTCGCCGACGCCAGGGGAAAGACATACACCAAGCAGGCCAAAGCCCGCGCCAACCAAGGTTGCATAGATTTAAGAAGAGGGTTTGCGGGCTACCACCGTCCGGTGCCGGGGACTGATGGCATCGATGGTAACGTTTTCAAATCCGACCGCGGTCAATTCTGCCGCCAAATCCAACGCGAAGTATTGATCCAAGTAAGGCTCCGTACTCTTGAGCAGCGTCAAAATGTAGGGCGGCATTTTGGCATACACCGCCGACTGGGGATTCATGTCCATCAGGGCAAAATGCCCGCCGGGTTGCAGCAGGCGATGGGCCTCGCGCAAAATTTCTCGGGCCGCCGTAGCCGGCAATTCATGAAATACCAACGAGAAAGAAACCAGGTCAAAACCCTCGTCGGGCAACCCCGTGGCTTCCGCCAACCCGTGCACCCAGGCGATCGCCCGCCGTTGGGATTCGGCAGCCGTTTGCGATCGCCGGTGGGCCATGGCCAAAAAGTACGGCGACAAATCCAGCCCGGTGAGGTGGGCGGCGGGGAACACATCCTGCAACGCAAAGGTGCTCATGCCCACGCTGCACCCCCCATCCAAAATCCGTTGGGGAACCTGGGGCAACCGGGTCTGCAACGCCTGGTGATAACTCCGCCGCAAGCGGGCATCGCCATCGGGCCCCCCCTCCGCAAAAATCCGGGAATGCACCGCGAGGGCCGCCACCTCCACCTCGATCGCCGGCTCCCACCCCAAATTGCCCTCGGCATAGGCATGGAAGGAAGTCGTGTAGTAGTCGGGATACACCACCGCCGGGCTTTCCACCATCGCGAGATCGGGTTCCAAATCCTGCGATCGCCACTCAGCCACAATCTGCCGCCAAGGGACTCCCATGCCTTCGGCGCGATCGATCATCATTTGCCGCGCCTGCCGCTTCGCCCACGCAAACAACGGCGGCATCCCCAAAATCACTGTCACCAACCGCGAGGTAAACCCAATCGCTGCCATAGACCTTTCGTAGATTGCTTGCTCCATTCTACCGAACCGGTCTCCTTTGACGATCGCCCCGTTCGCGTCCACCGTAGATTTTCCTGGATATTTTTTGCTTAAAAAAGGGAAACAATACCCTGGACGGCCAGGTTTCGTGAAATTTTCCCTCCCGAATACACAATCTATGCACAAATGATAGGATAAAAACAACTCATGGAGCACGCTTATGCCGGAATTGCTGCCTCCTTGTCCCCGCTGCGGTCGCAACAGCTTGGTACGTCACGGCAACGACCACATCTGTTGTTTATCCTGTCCTTACCAGCGCGATTTGACGGAATCCCCAACCCAGTCGGTGGAGTTGGGGATATTTTTTTGGGCATGTCTGTTGTTGTTTGGCATCGGCATCGGTGCCGGTGCCGCCGATTGGACCCCGCCGAACCGTTCGCCAAAGTCCTGTATTTTGCCGTAGGGGAAAACCCAACCAAAATCCGTCAATTCATACACAAAAATTGGGGAAATTCTGCCTATAATGATAAACGCCGCCAAAATTAGGCTGAGCGGCAAGGCAGAATTTGGAGGAGGTGAATCGGAAATCATGGCTAGGAAGCGCTTGAACCTCGATCTCAGCGAGGAAGCTTACGGCCTGCTGCAACAGTTGGCGGAAGAGTCCGACAAAAATATGTCGGAAATTTTGCGGACGGGGTTATCGCTGTACGAGGTGGCCCGCAGGGCGCAGAAAGAAGGTCGCAGTTTGGGGGTGGTTTCGGGGAGCAAGGTGGAGCGGGAAATTCTGTTGCCGCGATAACGCTTAGGCTTCAGTCCGGGATGTAGGCTAGAAGGGTAGGTATCCGGCAAAAGTGCAATGTTGGCTCCCCTTTCCTCGTTTACGGTGACCCCAAAGCCCCCGTCCGTAAACCCTCCAGCCGCCAACCAACCGACCGGCATCCAGGCGGACAGGGAACCGGTCAACGAGTTGGGAACAGAAGCAGGGCCAGAGGTAGGGCGAGCCGGCCCCAAGTCCCAGGTGTGGGCCGTCATCCATGGGCACTTCTACCAACCCCCCCGGGAAAATCCGTATTTGAACGCGATCGAACGGCAGGAGGCAGCGGCACCGTTTCACGATTGGAACGAGCGCATTCATTTTGAGTGTTATCGCCCCAATGGCTTTGCCCGGATTGTGTCGGATCGGGGGCGCACCCTGCGCATTGTCAACAATTTTGAGTACCTCAGCTTTAATATCGGCCCGACGTTGCTGTCTTGGCTAGAAAAGTTTGCGCCGGAGACCTATCAGCGGATTTTGGCGGGCGATCGCCGCAGTTGTGAGCGGTGGCAGGGCCACGGCAATGCGATCGCCCAGGTGTACAACCACATCATTATGCCGTTGGCGAATCGGCGGGACAAACTCACGCAAATTCGGTGGGGAAAGGCCGATTTTCGGGCCCGGTTTGGGCGGGAGCCGGAGGGGATCTGGCTGGCGGAAACGGCGATCGATGCCGAAACGGTGGATTGTCTGATTGCCGAGGGGATTGCCTTCACGGTTTTGGCTCCTTCCCAGGCGTTGCGGTGTCGGCCCCTGGCCACGGCGGCGGAACCCGCTGCGGCTTGGCAGGATGTGAGCAATGGCTCGATCGACCC
>DMPD01000364.1 GCA_003456125.1 Cyanobacteria bacterium UBA8156
AAGTGGCCACGGCGATCGCCAGCCCTGCCCCAACACCCCCTCATCCAAGTCTACACCAACCACAATCCGGCGGCGACCTATGTCGATCCCTATCGCAACTTCCGGCGCTACGGGGACAACTTCGAGCAGATTTTGATCGACCAAGTGCAACGGGCCCGCCGCACCATCGATGTGGCGGCCCAGGAATTTCGGGTGCCCAACCTAATGCAGGCCCTGTTGGCGCGGCAGAAAGCCGGGGTCAACGTGCGGGTGATCATCGAGAACAGCTACAACCGCACCATTCCCGAAATGCTGCAACGCCTGGAAACGACTGAAAAACTATCGGAGCACGTCTCCTCCCGTTACGAAGAACTGGTGGCCTTTACCGATCTCAACAAAGATGGGCAATTGTCCGATGGGGAACTGGGGCAACGGGACGCGGTGTGGATGATGCGCAAAGCCCGGTTGCCCTACCTCGACGATACGGCGGACGGCTCCAAGGGCAGCGGTCTGATGCACCACAAATTTATGGTGGTGGACGGCGAAACCGTCGTCGTCAGCACCGCCAATTTTACCCCCAGCGACATGCATGGGGATTTTGCAGCGCCGGAAACCCGCGGCAACGCCAACAATTTGGTGGCGATCCAAAGCCCCGAAGTAGCCCGCCTCTTTACGCAAGAATTTAACTTGATGTGGGGGGATGGCCCCGGCGGCCGCACCGACAGCTTGTTTGGCACCAAGAAACCCCACCGCCCCATCCAATTTGTCGATGTGGGGGGAGCCAAAGTCGGGGTGAAATTTTCGCCGGACTCCCGCCGCATTCCCTTCGAGCGCACCAGCAATGGGGCGATCGCCCAAGCCTTAAACGAAGCCAAGCAACAGATCGATTTCAAACTGTTTGTGTTTGCCGAGCCGACCGTGGGCAACCTCTTGGAGAAAAAACAAGCCCAAGGGGTAAACATTCGGGGACTGGTGGATGCCAGTTTTGCCTACACGGTCTATGCCACCACCCTGGATATGTGGGGGTTCCTTTCGACGCAGGATTGTGCCTCGGGCAACGGTCGCCCTTGGGCCAAACCCTTAACCACCGTCGGTATTGCCCGCATCGCGCGGGGCGACAAACTGCACCACAAATCCGCCGCGATCGATCGTCAAACGATTGTAACGGGCTCGCACAACTGGTCGATGAACGCCAACCACACCAACGACGAAACCCTGCTGGTAATTCGCCATCCCACGGTGGCCGCCCACTACGATCGCGAATTTGAGCGGTTGTACGAAGGAGCGATCTTGGGCCCCAGCGCCCGCGCTCAAGAAAGAGCCCTCAAGGTCTGCCCGCCGAAACCAGCCCGGAAACGAGCGAAACCTCCCACTCGCTCTTGAGCTGGCCCTTGGGGGATACCTAGACCTCTGGCGAGGGGAAGTTTAACGGGACTGGCGCGAATCGAACGCGCGGCCTAGCGCTTAGGAGGCGCTTGCTCTATCCTACTGAGCTACAGCCCCACAGTCCCTGTCAATATACCACAGGTGCGCAGTTTCCTAGAGAAGCACTTGACAGGCGCTCGGTAAGCCAGTATATTTTAGGACTTATGCTTTCGCGATCGCACGCAACTGGGGGTTCGAGCTTTGGCCAAGAAGGGTGTGGCAGCAACTGCTTGGAACGCTTTTAGGCAAGTCCTTGAAAAGCCATCAAAAATTTTTTCGGGGAGGCATCTACTTGGGTATCAAGTTGGGTATCAAGTTGGGTATCAAGTTGGGTATCAAGTTGGGTATCAAGAGTTTGGGGAATACCCGGGAATCGGACTGGAGAGACGGGAGTTTGAGTTGATATCTTGGAAGTTGATGTCTTCGGTGTGGGTCATTCGGAGCTCCTGACCGGTTGTTACGCCAGTTATCACTATTGCACCGGTTATTATTTAAGAGAATTTTCGCCGGACGAGGAGTGCGGTCGGAACCATCCAGGATTCCAATTCTTCGAGGGCCAAGCTGCCCGGAACGTAAGGTTCCCTGACAGAATAGTACAGCCAGATAGTACAGCCAGATAGTATAGCCAGATAGTATAGCCAGATTACATGATCGGATTGCGTGGGGTGATCGATCTTGCGCTAGGCTCCGGCCTAGGGCTCTTGTTGGGTGGTCAAACCAAGGTACTGCATCGGGATATCAAACTGTTCCCGGGTTCTGGGTGACCGGACGGCCTTGCCGTATCCAACGGTCAGTCCATGGCTCAACTACTCCATGGCTCAACTTGGGAGATATGGGCTAATGTCCAGCCTACGTTGTTTGGTTTATAGGTTTGGTTTATAGGTTTGGTTTACAAGCTTGGTTTATAGGTTTGGCTTGTAGGTTGGTTTGTAAGCCGTGAACGCCCGCGTTTCTGTTTACATTTGTTTGCTGTTGTCCCCATACTACCTCTGAGACCGTCCATGAGTCAGCTAACTTCTGCCGTTGCCAGCTCTGTTGTCAACTCTGTGACCAGCTCTGTTGCCGGTGCCATCGCGGGTACGGCCGGAGTCGTGGTCAACGGTTATACTTTGCCCGACTTGGTGGAGATTCAGCGAGAGAGCTTCAAGTGGTTTTTGCGGGAGGGATTAATCGAAGAACTGGAGAGTTTTTCGCCGATTTCCGACTATACCGAGAAGATGGAGCTGCATTTTCTGGCAAAGGACTACAAGCTGCGGAGTCCGAAATACGGTGTCGATGAAGCGAAGCGGCGGGATGCTACCTACGGCGTGCAAATGTACGTGCCCACGCGGTTGATTGATAAAGAGACCGGCAACATCCAAGAGCAAGAAGTATTCATTGGCGATTTGCCGTTGATGACCGATCGCGGCACCTTTATTATCAACGGTGCCGAGCGCGTGATCGTCAACCAGATCGTGCGGAGTCCGGGGGTTTATTTCAAGCAAGAAATTGACAAAAACGGGCGGCGTACCTACAGCGCCAACTTAATTCCGAATCGGGGGGCCTGGCTCAAGTTTGAGACCGACAAAAACGATATGGTGTGGGTGCGGATCGACAAAACCCGCAAACTGTCGGTGCAGGTGTTGCTGAAGGCGATGGGGCTAACCGACACCGAGATTTTCGATGCGTTGCGGCACCCGGAATATCTGCAAAAGACGATCGAGAAAGAAGGGCAATTTACGGAAGAAGAAGCCCTGATGGAGCTGTACCGGAAGTTGCGGCCGGGGGAGCCGCCGACGGTGGCGGGGGGACAGCAGTTGCTGGATTCGCGGTTTTTCGATCCCAAACGATACGACGTCGGGCGGGTGGGACGCTACAAACTCAACAAAAAGCTGCGGTTGAACACCCCCGATCAGGTGCGGGTGTTGACTCCCGAAGACATTTTGAAGGTGGTGGACTACCTGATCAACCTCAAGTTTGACATTGGTCAGATTGATGACATTGACCACTTGGGTAACCGTCGGGTGCGATCGGTGGGGGAACTGCTGCAAAACCAGGTGCGGGTGGGTCTCAACCGGTTGGAGCGGATCATCCGGGAGCGGATGACCGTATCGGAAGCCGAATCGCTAACCCCGGCTTCGCTGGTAAACCCCAAACCCTTGGTGGCAGCCATCAAAGAATTTTTTGGGTCAAGCCAGTTGTCGCAATTCATGGATCAGACCAATCCTTTGGCGGAGCTGACCCACAAGCGGCGGTTGAGTGCGTTGGGGCCCGGTGGTCTGACACGGGAGCGGGCGGGGTTTGCGGTGCGGGACATTCACCCCAGCCACTATGGGCGAATTTGCCCGATTGAAACACCGGAGGGGCCGAACGCGGGTTTGATTGGTTCCTTGGCCACCCATGCGCGGGTGAACAGCTACGGGTTTATCGAAACCCCGTACCACGTGGTGGAAGACGGCGTGGTGCGGAAGGATAAACCACCCGTATACATGACCGCCGACGAAGAAGACGAGTATCGGGTAGCGCCGGGGGATACGCCGGTAGATGCCAGCGGTCGCATTACGGTGGATTTGGTCTCGATTCGGTATCGGCAGGAATTTGCCTTGGTGCCCCCCCAGGAAGTGGATCGGGTGCAGGTGTCGCCGGTGCAGATCATTTCGGTTGCCACCTCTTTGATTCCTTTTTTGGAGCACGACGATGCCAACCGGGCGTTGATGGGTTCCAACATGCAGCGGCAGGCGGTGCCGTTGTTGCGGCCTGAACGGCCTTTGGTGGGCACCGGCTTGGAGCCGCAGGCGGCCCGGGACTCCGGCATGGTGGTGGTTTCTCGTACCGATGGCGAAGTCACCTACGTTTCTTCGGAAGAAATTCGGGTGAAGTCGGATGATGGTTCGGAGATGCGGTACTACCTGCAAAAGTACCAACGTTCCAACCAGGACACCTGCCTCAATCAGCGACCGTTGGTCTGGGCGGGCGATCGCGTTTTAACGGGTCAAGTATTGGCGGACGGTTCGGCCACCGAGGGGGGGGAACTGGCGTTGGGGCAAAACATTACGGTGATTTACATGCCGTGGGAGGGCTACAACTACGAAGATGCGATTTTGATCAACGAGCGGTTGGTGCAGGAGGATTTGTACACCTCCATCCACATCGAAAAATTCGAGATCGAAGCCCGGCAAACCAAACTGGGGCCCGAAGAGATCACGCGGGAAATTCCCAACGTCAGCGAAGATTCCCTGCGGCAGTTGGACGATCAGGGGATCATTCGGATTGGGGCATGGGTGACCTCCGGCGATATTTTGGTCGGCAAGGTAACGCCGAAGGGGGAATCGGATCAGCCGCCGGAAGAGAAGTTGTTGCGGGCAATTTTCGGAGAGAAAGCGCGGGACGTGCGGGACAACTCATTGCGGGTGCCCAACGGCGAAAAGGGTCGGGTCGTGGACGTGCGGGTGTTCACCCGGGAGCAAGGGGATGAGTTGCCGCCGGGGGCCAACATGGTGGTGCGGGTGTATGTGGCCCAAAAGCGCAAAATCCAGGTGGGCGACAAGATGGCGGGTCGTCACGGCAACAAGGGGATTATTTCCCGAATTTTGCCGAAGGAGGATATGCCGTTCTTGGCCGATGGGACGCCGGTAGACATTGTGTTGAACCCGTTGGGGGTGCCGTCGCGGATGAACGTAGGGCAAATTTTCGAGTGCTTGTTGGGGTGGGCGGCCCATCACCGGGATGTGCGCTTCAAGATTGTGCCCTTTGATGAAATGCACGGGGCCGAGATGTCGCGGCAGACGATCGATGCGGAATTGGAAAAGGCGCGGCGGGAGACGGGGGAGAACTGGATGTTTACGCCGGAGCATCCTGGAAAGTTGATGGTGTACGACGGGCGGACCGGGGAGCCGTTCGATCAGCCGGTGACGGTGGGCAAGGCCTACATGTTGAAGCTGGTGCACTTGGTGGACGACAAGATTCACGCCCGCTCGACCGGGCCCTACTCGTTGGTGACCCAGCAGCCCTTGGGGGGGAAAGCCCAGCAGGGCGGTCAGCGGTTCGGGGAAATGGAGGTATGGGCGTTGGAAGCCTACGGGGCGGCCTACATTTTGCAAGAACTGCTCACGGTGAAATCCGACGATATGACGGGTCGCAACGAGGCCCTGAATGCGATCGTGAAGGGGCACGCCATTCCGCGGCCGGGTACGCCCGAATCCTTCAAGGTGTTGGTGCGGGAGTTGCAGTCTTTGGGATTGGATGTGTCGGTGCACAAACTTTCCGACGATGGCAGCAATCAGGATACGGAGGTGGATTTGATGGTGGATACGGGCCCCCGCCGCACGCCACCGCGGCCCATTGTGTACGAATCCTATGGCAGCAGTTTTGATGACGATGATGACTAGACCGTTGTTGGTGAACGGCTGAGGGACAGAGGGCGATCGCCGGATTTTTGGGCCAAGCATTTGGGGAAAGGAACGGTATGAGCAGAGTGGAGCAGCGGTTTGACTATGTGAAGATCGGGTTGGCTTCGCCCGATCGCATTCGGCAGTGGGGGGAACGCACCTTGCCCAACGGCAGTGTGGTGGGGGAAGTGACCAAGCCGGAGACCATCAACTACCGGACGCTGAAGCCGGAGATGGATGGGCTGTTTTGCGAACGGATTTTTGGCCCGGCGAAGGATTGGGAGTGTCACTGCGGCAAATACAAGCGGGTGCGGCATCGGGGCATTGTCTGCGAGCGGTGTGGGGTAGAAGTCACCGAATCGCGGGTGCGCCGCCACCGTATGGGCTATATCAAGTTGGCGGCACCGGTGACCCATGTGTGGTATTTGAAGGGCATTCCTAGCTACATGGCGATCCTGTTGGATATGCCGTTGCGGGATGTGGAGCAGGTCGTTTACTTCAATGCCTACGTGGTGTTGAATCCGGGCAATAAAGAAGACCTCAGCTACAAACAATTGCTGACGGAAGACAATTGGTTGGAATTGGAGGATCAGATTTACGCCGAAGATTCCACCATTGAAGGGGTCGAGGTGGGCATTGGGGCGGAAGCCATTTCGCAATTGTTGGAGAACATCAACCTCGAAGCCGAAGCGGAGCAATTGCGGGAAGAAATCGATCGCTCGAAGGGTCAGAAGCGCGCGAAATTGATCAAGCGGTTGCGGGTGGTGGATAACTTTGTGGCGACGGGTTCGCGGCCGGAGTGGATGGTGTTGACGGCGGTGCCGGTGATTCCGCCGGATTTGCGGCCGATGGTGCAGTTGGATGGGGGGCGGTTTGCCACCAGCGATCTGAACGATTTGTACCGGCGGGTGATCAACCGCAACAACCGGTTGGCACGGTTGCAGGAAATTTTGGCGCCGGAAATCATTGTCCGCAACGAGAAGCGGATGTTGCAGGAGGCGGTGGACGCGCTGATTGACAATGGCCGGCGGGGACGCACGGTGGTGGGAGCCAACAACCGACCCCTGAAATCTTTGTCGGACATTATCGAAGGCAAGCAGGGGCGCTTCTGACCCTTCGAGCGA
>DMPD01000274.1 GCA_003456125.1 Cyanobacteria bacterium UBA8156
GCCACCCCCGCCACAACTCCCGATAATTCGACCCGCGCAGGGTATCCCGCACACAATCGCCAAAGGCGTAGCGCTCCCCCACCAACCGCCACCCGTAGCCCTCATCCAAGCAACGTCGTCGCAATTGGGCAAACGTGTAATCGTGGGTATGCAACACCGTCGCCGGACTGTAGACAATTTCTGGGCCTCGATGGTGCACCTGCCGCTGAAAATGCTTGTCCTCCATAATATCAATGGTGCCAAAAGGGTGCTGCTCCCACACCGATCGCCGAATGGCACAGCCCACCGTCGAAAACCCCATATTGTGGTAGCGGGCAATCCAGTTTTTGGCCTCCGAAGTGAAGTAAAACCGTTCGCCGCAGGAATCCCAGAAAAACCGCCGGATATCGTCCCGTTCCCGGATGCCCCCCTGCACCGCCAACACCGTCGGATTGGCAAACGGTGCCATCATCCCCGCCAACCAATGCTCGTTCTCCGGCATCGCATCCTGGTTAATAAACACCAGAAACTCCCCCTTCGCCGCTGCTGCCGCCCGATCGCGCGTCGCCCCATGGTTGAACTCAGAATTGGGAATTTGCAGCGGCTCGATCCCAAAGTCCGCCAAAATCTCCAGCGTGTGGTCGCGGGATCCCGAATCAATCACCACCACCTCGAAGGGCCCGGCCAACTGTTGGGTCGCCAAAGCCTGCAACGTCTTGCGGAACAGTTCCCCGCCGTTGTAGGTGGGAATGATCACACTGGCGATTGGATTTTCGGCCCTCATCCCCCAATCTGCTCCAACCGATACAACCGGGCAAACAAACCGTCCGCCGCCAACAACTCCGCATGGGTGCCCGCCTCCACCAACCGCCCCCTTCGCAACACCAAAATCCGATCCACATTCCGAATCGTGGTTAAGCGGTGGGCAATGGTCACCGCCGTGCGATCGCGCAGCAACTCCGTCAACGCCTGCTGCACCACAAATTCCGTCGCCGTATCCAAACTGGACGTGGCTTCATCCAACAACAAAATCCGGGGATTGCGGATCGCCGCCCGCGCCAACGCCAACAACTGGCGCTGTCCCCCCGACAAATTGGTACCCCGGGCCCGAATCGGCGTGAAATACCCCTCCGGCAACTGCTCGATAAAAGGAGCAATTTCCGTTTGCTGCGCCGCCGCCACCACCTCCTCAAACCGGTAGTCATCCCCCAAGGCAATGTTGTCGATGACATTCCCCGAAAACAGAAACGCATCCTGCAAAATGGTGCCCACATGGCAACGCAATTCCGCTTGGGGCAAATCCCGGATGTCCACCCCATCAATCAAAATCCGCCCCCGGGTCGGCTCATACAGTCGGCACAGCAACCGGGCGATCGTGCTTTTCCCCGAACCGGTGGGCCCCACCAACGCCACCTTTTCGCCGGGAGCCACCACAAAACTCACATCCTGCAACGCAAACTCATCGGGCTTGTAGGCAAACCAAACTCCCTCAAACCGAATTTCTCCCCGCCCGCCCAACGGCAGCGATCGCGGGGTCACGGGGTCACGAATCTCGATGGGTTCCGCCAAAATGCTTTGAATCCGCTCCAGGGCCGTAAACCCCGACTGAATCACCGTAAACTTTTCTGCCAACTGCCGCAACGGCTCAAACAAGCGCTGCGAAAACAAAATAAACGCCGATAACTCGCCAAAAGTTAGATTCTGTTGGACAACCTGGCCGCCCCCCAACCACAGCACCCCGGCGATCGCCGCCAACGAAATCCATTCCAACGTCGCCGACACCGCCGAGTCATGAAAAATCGTCTTGTTCACCGCATCCACATAGCGGCCATTGACTTGCCGGTGCATCTCTCCGTTGTAGGCCTCCCGCCCAAACAACTGCACCACGTTTACCCCCACCACATTTTCCTGCAAAATGCCGTTGAGGTTCCCCAACCATTCCCGGGCATAGTAATTGGCGTTGCGGTACGCCTTTTGGAAGTAGATGATGGCACCGGTCACCGGCACCATGGACAGCAACAGCAACAACCCCAAATCCCAGCGCAACGCCAGCATAAACGTCGCCGTCACCACCAACGCCGCCAAATCGCTGACAATGCCCACGGCCCCCGTGGCGAACACGTCCCCCAAGGCTTCCACATCCCCCGTCAACCGGGTGATCAGTTTGCCCACCGGCGTACGATCAAAATAACTCGCTGCCAACTGGGTCACGTGCCGAAACAAATCCTCCCGGATGTCCGCCGTCACCTGTTGCCCCACCTGCTGCACCAAATAACCCTGCCAAGTTTGCAGCGCGATCCGCCCCAAGATGGTCAAGAGCAGCACGCCGCACAATGCCCGCAGGCCCGTGAGATCACCGTTGCGCACCGGGCCATCAATGCCCTGCTGCACCAAAATTGGCTGCACTGCACTGGCGATCGCCAAGGGCAGCAATAGCCCCAAAGCCAACAGCAGTTCACGGCGATTCTGTTGGGCATAGGGGAGCAAACGGGCCGCCAACTGCCAATCGCCGAGACGAGAACTGGCTTGCTCCCGTTCCGTTAATTCCGGTACCAACAACTCGGGGGCCGCCACGACAGATGTTCTCCTAAGGTTTTTCGGGTAGGATAAATTTAGCCGGGCGGGCGGGTAATGGGGGCATTTGCCTAGAAGCCTGTACAGGGTCAGAGGCCTCGACAGGGACATTACCCCCGCGACCCGTTCGCGTTGGACGCCAACCTTGGAATTACTGTACCTGTTCCATTGCTGAGCGGGTTGCACGGAAAACGTACCCCCAAGGTTGAATTTTGGGGACGGGGTTTTGCTGCGGTACGGGTGGGTGTTCCTGCCCCAAAGCGGCCTTGGTCAACGCTACTCCAGATCTTCGCGGCCGCTGGGGTTGCGGGAAGGGTCGCTGTTGAGGAAGCCAAATACGAACAAGCTGACAAAGAAAAACACCGTGACGTATACCACAATTTTAAGCGTGACCATGAACGAGCAATCTCCTCATAGAAAACCTGCGATGACCCTAACCCGGTCGGCCCCTAGTCCGGTCGGCAGTTGCCCTCGCTTTGGCGTGATTTATACTAAGTCAAA
>DMPD01000157.1 GCA_003456125.1 Cyanobacteria bacterium UBA8156
TGGGCCCTGATTGCCCAACCCGGCGTCACCATGACCTGGCCGATTGTGATGTTTTGGTCAGAGTTCGTGCATTTTGAGTGGAATTGCATGGACGACAACACCAACGAAGTGTTGGCCAAAGGGACGGTGTGTTGGGTGCGGCGGGGACACCGCGGGGCCTGCTACTTCAAGAGCGAACAACTCACCTTCTACCGCGATGTGTTTGCCCCTCAAGAACTGTTGCAATTGATTCAAGGGTAATAGCTGCTCCCTCGCCCCCTGGCGGGGGGCATCCCGTTCTTGTTTTGTGATTGGGCATCTACCGTTTATTGGGCATCGCTATGACTTCCAAAGGCAAAATCGGCGTATTGATTGAAGATCACTTCGATCGCACCGAATATGTACTGTTTAACGAGTATTTCCCGACCCAGGGTTACGAAGTAGAGTACCTCACCCACCTGTGGGGTCAGCCCAGTTTGACGTTTAGCAGCAATCCCGACGACGGCAACTTGACCGATGTGGTGAAGGCAACCGTCACTACCGAAGTGGCCCAGGTCTCGCCGTCCGACTACAAAGGGATTTTGTTGATTGGGGCCTACGCCACCGATCGCCTGCGGTACCAAAGCACCGTGACCAAGGGTCAGAAAAACCAAGCGCCAGCCGTCGCCTTTTTGCGGGCGGCCATGGCCACCCCAGGGCTCAAAATCGGCACCATTTGCCACAGTCTGTGGTTGTTGTGTGCCGATCGCGATTTGTTGGCGGGCCGCAAAGTGACCTGTGCCCACAACATCGTGTGCGATGTGGAAAACGCCGGTGGCGAAGTGGTTTACGCAGGGGATGGCACCGCCGATTTGGTGGTGGACGGGAATTTGATTTCCGGCAAACACCCGGCTGTCACCCAGCAATTTATGGAAACCTTCGTAGCGGAAATCGAAGCGAATCCCTAGCCGGATTTGCGGGCCATCGCAGGATCCAAGTCAAATCAGAGATTTTGGCTGGTTTTCCCCATCCCCTTCGCCCATTTTGGACGAAGGGGATTTGGATTCAAAATCCCTTCCCAAAACTCAAAACCATTGAGAAACAATAGAGGTTTAAGCCATTGCGGATTGCGAGAAATCCCATGCTTGAGGGTATTTAGGGATGTCCTCCCTCGATTCGAGCATTCCGGGTTCTCGTGCAAGTTGCAGACTCAGCGTATCCCTCCCCCGGTCTGCTAAAATGCGAAGAAATATGAACGGAGTGCCCATGGGGGTTTTCGAGTTTTTCCAGCGGAGTGCGGGGAAGTGGCGATCGCTACGGACGACCCATCACTTAGCGTTTCGACGGAGTGAGTCCGGCGGTACAGAAATCCAGATTCGGGCGCTGCGGGCTGACGATCCCCAAACTATGGCGTTGTGTGAACTGCACCAAGTCGACCCGGCGACGACGGTAGGGGGGGCCTACGTCACGTGGGAAGGGGGTATGGCTTGGGATCGGGAAGGGGAACAACACCAAGGGGAGACGGTGTTTGCCCTGGTGCCCGATGCCGAAAACCCGGATCAAGGAACCTTGTTGCGGAGTTTGGGGTACGCCGAAATCACGCCGGCCGTGGGTCGTTATCGTCTGGTGGGCGATCGCCTAGAATTGGCTACCCCTTACCAATCCATGAAAGCGATCGAGCAATTTTGGTTTGTGAACTCGAACCTCCGACTGCGGTCGAGTACGGTGGAGTGGATGGGCGGCATCAACACCGCTTCGTTTTGTACCGAGTGCCGGATCGAAGATGGGGACGGCAATCCCGTGGAGGCGATCGCCGATCTGGGCGATGCGGGTGCCTTGACCACGTTTTTGGCTGCCTAGTTGCTCCCCCTCCCCCTTGGGGAGAGGGGCTGGGGGGTTAAAGGTTGCGTTCGCTGAGTTCGCGACTCATGTGGTCAAAGGGGAGCGTCAGCCAGGCTCCGGTTTCACCGGTCAGCTCCATGGCCAAGTCCTTGAGGATCTGGATGCCGCGCACGGTGGGGCCAATGGGTACCCCCAGAGAGCTGTAGGTATCCCGCAAGCCTTGCAACACCCGTTCATCCAACACATCGGTGTTGCCAGCCACCAGGGCATAGGTAGCATAGCGCAGGTAGTAATCCATATCCCGCAGGCAAGCGGCGTAGCGACGGGTGGTGTAAGCGTTGCCCCCCGGTCGAATCAAATCGGGGATTTCTTCAAACAACTGGGAACCGGCCTGACGCACCAACCGAGCCGCATTGGCCGAGAGGGCGGCCGCAGCTTTGAGGCGGGCTGTCCCGGTGGCAAAATAGGCTTTCAGCTCATCGATCGCATCCCGATCGAAGTAGCGACCTTTGGCATCGTAACGACCGATGGCGGCGGTCACCGTGTCTTTCATAAAGGAAACTCCTAAAAACAGTAATTCGGTAACAGGGTCTTATATACTCTCTTAAGATACAGGATGGAGAGAGCACTACCCGCCATCGTCCGGGGTTTTTCCGATTTGCGCCTCGCCCCAAACTCACGCCCATCCAGATTCTTCTCCCATCTCTGGCTCTGGGCAATGCTGGCGCTCCGGGGAGGTGACTGGCGGCTGGTGCGAACAACTGGAGATTACCTTAAGGTCAACTCTAAAAATGGGTCGCAGGGGCACTGCCCCCGCCTGGCTCTCACCAACACTGGCGTTTCCGTGAGATGACTGGCTGCTGTTGCGAATAAATAGAGGTTATCTTAAGTAAAATCCTTTCGATAGCAATCAGACGGCAAGCGTATGCAGTGGGTTTCCACCCTTTCGACGGCGGTTTCGCTGGAAGCAGCGGTCAACGATTTGGCGATGCAGGTGCAGCGGGGCGATCGCCCGTTGTCTCGACCGTGGTCTGTGGGGTTGTTGTTTGCCAGCAGCAGCTTTGGCAGCGATTTCCCCCGGTTGTTGCCGTTGTTGGCGGAGCGCTTGCCGGTAGCGCAATTGGTGGGGTGTTCCGGGGGCGGCATTGTCGGCAGCGGTCAAGAATTGGAGGGGGTGCCCGCCCTTAGTTTGTTGGTGGGGGATGTACCGGGGGCGATATTGCAGGGGTTTCACTTGGAGGAAAACCAAGTGCCGGATTTGGATAGCCCCCCCCAGCGCTGGCACGAAGCGATCGGGGTCAACCCGACGCTCACCCCCGATTTTGTCCTGCTGGCCGACCCGTTTTCGTTTCCCATCAGCGACTTTTTGAGCGGTTTGGATTTTGCTTACCCCCAATCGGTGAAGGTGGGGGGCCTGGCCGGTGGCGGGATGGGTCAGAATGCTTTGTTTGCCAACGGACGGCTGTACCGGTCGGGTTTGGTGGGGTTGGCGGTGGCCGGCTCCCTCAAGCTGGATGCGGTGGTAGCCCAGGGCTGTCGCCCCATTGGCAAGCCCATGTATGTGTCGAAGTGCGAGCGCAACATCCTGTTGGCGGTAGACGATCGCCCCCCCCTCGAGGTATTGCAGGAAACCGTGGCCGGACTTAGCGAGGGCGATCAACGCTTGGCCCAGCATTCCCTTTTTTTGGGTTTGGTGAACGATGAATTTTTCAAACAGGAGGTAGGCCCCGGCGACTACCTGATCCGCAACATTTTGGGGGGCGATCCCCAGACCGGTGCCATTGCCATCGCCGATCGCCTCCGGCCGGGGCAACGGGTGCAGTGGCATTTGCGGGATGCCCAGGCCTCGGCGGAAGACCTCAAGGCGGTGTTGCAGCGCTACCGTCAGGCCCAGCCCCAAACCCCGACCGCTGCTGTTTTGTTTTCCTGTTTGGGACGGGGCGAAGGTCTGTACCAAGAACCGAACCACGATTCCCGGGTATTTGGGGCGGAGATCGGTGCGATCCCGTTGGGGGGCTTTTTCTGCAACGGTGAAATTGGGCCGGTGGGCACCGCTACTTTTCTCCACGGCTATACCTCAGCCTTCGGGTTGCTCCGAGCACGCTAGGCGGGCCCCCCGCAGTTTCGCCGAGCGGGCACGGGGGTTGGTCTGTTGTTCGGCCGTACTGGCGGTGAGGGGCTTTTTGGTCAACACGGTCAAGGCGGGGTTTTCCCGCAGGGCGTGTTTCACCAAACGATCTTCCAGGCTGTGAAAGCTAATCACCGCGACCACGCCCCCCGGCTCCAACCAAGTCGCAACGTTGCCCAACCAACGGGCCAAGGATTCCAATTCCTGATTGACCGCTAGGCGCAGGGCTTGAAAGGTGCGGGTGGCCGGATGAATGCGGCCATGGCGGTAGGCCGGTGGCACCGCCGCCGCGATCGCTTGGGCCAGGGTTTGGGTATTGGCAAACGGTCGTTGGGCCACAAGGCGGCGGGCGATCGCCCGGCTGTAGCGTTCTTCCCCATACCGGTAAATCAAATTGGCCAGATCGGTTTCGCCCCAAGTGTTCACCACGTCGGCGGCGGTCAGGGATTGGGTGCGATCCATGCGCATGTCGAGGGGGCCGCTCCGCTGAAAACCAAAACCCCGTTCGGAACGATCCAGCTGGGGGGAACTCACCCCCAAATCCGCCAAAATCCCCCAAAATCGGCGACCTTCGGCTCTCAAGTCCGCGAAATTGCCGTGCCAAAAAGCCACGCGATCGGCAAAGGGGGCCAACCGCCGTTGGGCCGCGGCCAGGGCATCGGCATCGCGATCGACCGCCAACAAGCGGGCTTGGGGACACCGGGTCAGCCAGTTGGCGGCATGGCCCCCCCCGCCCACCGTACAATCCAGATACCAACCCGCTTGCAGGGGCCACAAATCCAGGGTTTCGGTGAGCAGAACCGGGGTATGGACAAAGGGGGTATCCCCCATTACAGGCGCACCAACTCAGGGTAGGTGGCCACCACTTCATCGGCGCTGAGGGTGTACTCCAGGGATTGGGGTTCCCACAGCACTTCCATCGCCAGCAGGTTGTCGGTGGGGACACTGCCCACCTGGGTCAGGGTTTGGCGCAGTTGCTCTGCTTCCCGGATTTTCGCCGGCAACCCTTGCAACGAGGTACCGGTGGCCGCCACCACCAACGTCACCACAATGTATTCGCTGGGGTCTTCGTCCGTAGTGGTGTCTGGCGTGGTGATCCATGCCGCCGTGCCCAAGGCCCGGCCATTGGTGAGGACTTCGGGGCCCAGTTTTGCCCGCTCCGATACCACCATCCCCTGAAACGCCTGCTCGGCTTCGGCAAAGGGGGCGATCGCCTTACCGCTGCTGACATAAGCCCAGTATTCCGGGTGCCGCAACAGGGAGACGGTCGCTTCCCGCAGGGCTTGGGCCAGACCCGTCGCCGAATCGGTGTTGGCCCGGTAGGCCAATTCCGTCAAGTCCTGTTGCAAGCTGCGGGCCGAAGCCAACAACCCCACCTTCACCTGGGCGATGGTCACCTTGTCGCTGGGTTGACCAATGCCGCTGTTGCGAAAGGCCTGCAGCACCACGCCGGCGATCGCCACCACCACCAGCAACGTCAGGAGGCTACCGCCGCCAAAGAAGCTGGGGAAAAAGAAAAAGCCACCGCCAAAGGGCGAGAACACCGGCGCTGGTGTGTAGTAGGTATTGGTGCGTACCATGGGGCTGCTGGGGCGAATCGTGCGGGCAGGGGCCCGAAACGAACCGCCGCCCACCCGACCACCGCCGCGGCGGGCTTGGGCTGCGGTGGGATGGGCCAACCAAAGGGCCACCCCCAAAACCAGCGCCACCAGAATGCGGCCCAGGTTTTTGAGATTGGGAACTCGGATCGTCATGGGTATGCTTCCGTTGTCGATATTCCCAATTGTATCCCTCGCTTTGCGCCACCGTTCTTGGGGGAAAACCCACCCGCAGCTAGCGATCGCCAATGGTATAGCTGCCGAAAATTTTCAGGGTTTCCACAATTTCGGGCAACACCTCCAGGGCTTCGGCCATGGCCGGACGATCGCGGGGGGCTTCAATGTCCAGAAAAAACAGGTAATCCCCCAAAGAACGACGGGTAGGGCGGGACTCAATGCGGCTGAGGTTCAGGGAACGCTCGGCAAAAACCTGCAGGGGAGCCAGCAAAGTTCCCGGGGCATTGCGGCTGGCACCAAAAGCCAAGGAGGTATGGGTGCCGGTGACGGTGGGGGGTGTTTTCCCCAAGACCCAAAAGCGGGTGCGGTTTTCCGGGCGATCGTCGATTTCCGTAGCCAAGACTTGCAACCCGTACAATTCCGCCGCATGGGGGGAAGCAATGGCCGCCACCTGCGGCGATTCCCGGGCCGCGATCGCCCCTTCACTGGTGGAGGCGGTGGGCACCGGCACAGCCTGAGGCAGGTGGGTCGCCAGCCAGTCCCGGCATTGCGCGAGGGCTTGGGGATGGGAATGCACCGCCCGGATTTGCCCCCAGTCTTGCCCCAACAACCCATGGCGAATAGGCAATTCCAACGCGGCCTGGATTTGCAGTTCCGGCAAGTCCCAGAGGGTATCCAGGGTGAGGGTGACACTCCCCTGCAAAGCGTTTTCCACCGGTACGATGGCCCAGGTCGCCGGGTCGAGGGCCGCCTGCAACGCCAACGGAATCGTGGGCTGGGCGATCGCCTCGGCGGCGGGGGCCCACTGGGTTTGGTAACGATGGGCTGCCAGTTCGGAGTAGGTACCGGCGGGCCCCAAAAAAGCCAGACGGGAAACCGTCATAGTACGGGCAGGGCCACCTGACGTGCCCCCGCAATGGAGGCGTACACTTGCTCCAGGGTCGAGATGTTCTGATGCAACGTGTATCGTTCCAAAACCCGCTGCCGCGCTTTCATCCCCAGCAGTTGGGTCATTTCGGGGTAAGTGGCCAAAACCGGCAACAACGTGCGCAGTTGGGAGACCGCTTCGTGGGGATCGAGCACCAAACCGGCTTCGGCCAGAGCTTCGCCATCGGCCCCGACATCGGTGGCCATACAGGCCACGCCGCAGGCCATCGCTTCCAACAACGACAACGACAACCCTTCCACCAACGACGGCAACACAAACACGTCGGCCGCCCGTAAAATCTCCAGTCGTCGCGCCGGCGATCCCACAAACCCCAACCACAACACATTGGGATCGCTGCTGTAGGACAGTTTCAGGGTGGCTTCGAGGGGCCCCCCGCCCATCAATGCCAGCTTGCACCCCACCGGCATCTCGGCCTGATACCAGGCCCGGAGCAGGGCTTCTACGTTTTTTTCCGGCGCCAGGCGACCCTGATACACAAACAACATCCGGGCTTCGCACTCAGCCTTAAAATCCGATGGGCCGGGAGCATAGCGATCGGGGTCTACGCCGTTGGGAATCACGGCGATCCGGTTGGCCGGCACCCCCAACCGATTTAGAAAAGCCTTTTGCTGTTCGGAAAAAATCAACACTCGGGCGGATTCCGCCAAAACCGGGGGCTTGACTTTTTAGGTAAAATCA
>DMPD01000095.1 GCA_003456125.1 Cyanobacteria bacterium UBA8156
GCCGCTCCCGTATTCGTGACGTAGGTGAGGTGCAAGACATCGCGCCAGAGGGGTACCGTCCCCAAGGGTTGCAGCCAGCGGATCGCCGCCACCTTAGTCCATCGATCCAAGACCAAACACCCCACGGCCGCCAGCCATAGGGAGCGGTTGCGCATCATTATCATTGCCGCTCAAGTCACGTCAATAAGGCCAACCCACCCCAACAAGCCCTGGCCCGTCAGCACCTCAATGGCCAACACCAAGATAAAACCAATCATCGCGGCCCGACCGTTCAACCGCTCGGCATAACCGTTGAAACCAAACGTCGGATCGGCAGCTTGCGGTGCGAGGTTGGGTTCCGGCACCGGCCGGTTTTCGGGCGTAGATACAGGTTCGGTCATGGCACCATGGCATGGGATTCCTTTCTCATTGTAGCCGTAGCATTCCGAAAGAAATCGTAAAGAATCGCAACGGCGGGGTTGGGATGAACGCTTATTTCCTAGAATGAGGGGACTAGAGGGCCAACGATGTAGCCTCAACTCAACCAACTCAACGGAACGAGCGTGTGCGAGCAGTAGCAACTTTACCCGATGCGCGGAAAGAAAAAATTCTGGTGGTCGACGACGAGGCCAGCATCCGGCGCATTTTGGAAACTCGGCTGTCGATGATCGGGTACGAAGTGGTCACGGCCGCCGATGGCGAAGAAGCCATTTCGATGTTTCACCACGAGGGGCCCGATTTGGTGGTCTTGGACGTGATGATGCCCAAGCTGGATGGGTATGGGGTTTGCCAAGAGTTGCGCAAGGAATCGGACATTCCCATCATCATGTTGACGGCGTTGGGGGATGTGGCCGACCGGATCACGGGGTTGGAGTTGGGGGCCGATGATTATGTCGTGAAGCCCTTTTCGCCGAAGGAGTTGGAGGCACGCATTCGGTCGGTATTGCGGCGGTTTGACCGCAACGGAGCGACGGGCATTCCCAGTTCGGGGGTGATTCATGTTAGCAACCTGCGGATTGATACCAACAAACGGCAGGTCTATAAGGGTGAAGAGCGGATTCGGCTCACCGGCATGGAGTTTAGTTTGTTGGAATTGTTGGTGGGGCGATCGGGGGAAGCGTTTTCGCGGGCAGATATCTTACAAGAGGTGTGGGGCTACACCCCGGAGCGCCATGTGGATACGCGGGTGGTGGATGTGCACATTTCCCGACTGCGGGCCAAACTCGAAGAAGATCCCAGCAATCCTGAGTTGATTTTGACGGCACGGGGCACCGGCTACCTGTTTCAGCGCATTGTGGAGCCGGGGAACGAAGACGGTAAGGATAAGGGGCGTTAATGGCGGTCGATCCCGTGGAATGGCCGCCGGTTGGTGCCGATGCCACGGCACCCGAGGAAGTAGAGGGCGATCGCGAACCGTCCGAGGCGATGGCTGGGGCCAAGTTGCGGGTGACGTTGCCCCAGGAAAGTTTTCCGGGGTTGCTGGATTTGGCCAGCGATCCTGACCCCATGGTGCCAGGATTACCGCCGCTGACCGATACGGCGCAATTGATTTCGTTGTTGGTGACTCCGCCCGAACCGCCGGTTTTGCCACCGCCGCCGCCGCCGATTGTGCGGGTGACCCTGACGGTACAAGACGGCATATTGCAGGTTTTTTTGCCAAAGGAAGAGCATTTTCAGCGGAATCTTCCCGAAGAATTGCCTGAAAAATTGCCTGAAAAACTATCAGAGACTTCTCCCAAGTCGGCTTTGATGGAGCCGGTATGGGAGGAAATGCCGGGGGATGAGGCTACCATCTGGCAGGAGATGTTGACCCAGCTTGGGCAAATGTTGGGGTTGGGGGAATATCCAGCCGGACTAGCGGTGTGCCTCCAGGCGGGCGATCGCCTCTTGGATGGGCGGCAATTGCAGGATTTGGCCGCCGTGTTTGGCGAGCGGGAATTGGTATGGCAGACCGTGGCCACCCAGCGCCGGCAAACGGCGATCGCCGCGGCGACGGCGGGTTACAGCGTGGTGCAGGGGGAGAAGACCGCCGTGGTGGGGTTGCCCAAGCCTGAGCCGTTGTACCTCAAAACCACCCTGCGATCGGGCAGCGAAGTGCGCCATGGGGGAGATGTGATCGTGGTGGGGGATGTGAATCGCGGGGCGGAAATCATTGCGGGGGGCGATATTGTGGTGTGGGGCAAATTGCAGGGGAGTGCCCGAGCCGGCTGCAACGGCGATCGCACCGCCACCATTTCGGCTTTGCACCTATCTCCAACCCTGTTGCGGATCGGCGATTTTGTGGCGCGGGTGGAGGTACCGAGCAGCAAATATGTGCCGGAAGTAGCCTATGTCGAGGGGCGAGGTTCCGGGAAAATCTGCATCATCGATGCGGCGACCTATGGGATCAAATCCCCGCCCCGTTAGCGTTGTGTAATGCCCATGAGTCGAATTTTTGTGGTTACTTCGGGAAAAGGGGGCGTGGGCAAAACCACGTCCACGGCGAATTTGGGCATGGCGTTGGCGCGGCTGGGGCGCAAAGTGGTGTTGGTGGATGCGGATTTCGGACTGCGCAATTTGGATTTGCTGTTGGGTCTGGAAAGTCGGGTGGTGTATACCTCCCTCGATGTGCTGAATCGAGAATGCAAGCTTGATCAGGCTTTGGTCAAAGACAAACGTCAACCCAATTTATCGTTGTTGGCGGCCCCCCAAACCCGCAACAAAACGGCCATTACGGCCGCCGCCATGGCCAAGTTGGTGGAAGTGCTCAGCCATCATTTTCACTATGTGTTGGTGGACAGTCCCGCGGGCATTGAAACGGGTTTTCAGAATGCGATCGCCGGGGTGAAGGAAGCGATTATCGTGACCACACCGGAAATTTCGGCAGTGCGGGATGCCGACCGCGTGATTGGCTTGCTGGAAGCCAACCGAATTCGCGAGATTAAGCTCATTATCAACCGGCTGCGGCCGGCGATGGTGAAGTCCAACGACATGATGAGTGTAGAAGATGTGTTGGAAATTCTGTCGGTGAAGTTGCTGGGGGTTATTCCCGATGATGAACAGGTGATTGTTTCTACGAATCGGGGGGAACCGCTGGTCTTGGCGGAATAACTCAGTTTGGCGGGCAAAGCCTATCAAAACATTGCTGAGCGCTTGGAAGGGAAAGACGTGCCTTTCTTGGATTTGGATGAAACCAATCGCTCGTTTTTGGCGCGCTTATGGAAGACCCTGACTGCCAAACGCTCAACCCAACCTTAATCCTACGCCACAACCGTTATGACCAATGCGATCGCCGATTTGCTGGAACGACTGTTTGGGGGCAAAACCGAGAGCCGGGATCGGGTTAAACAGCGGTTGAAGTTTATTTTGGCCCACGACCGGGTGGCATTGACTCCCCAATTGGTGGAACAAATGCGCCAGGATATTTTGACGGCGATCGCCAAGTATGTAGAAATCGACGAGGAAGGAGTCGAGTTCGGTTTGGAAAGCGATCGACGATCCACTGTCGTGATTGCCAATCTGCCTATCCGGGGATTGCGGTATTTCGATCCCAACGTTGCCCAATTGGAATTGACCTTGCCGGAGCCGCCGGGCAGCAAGGTAACGTCCTTTGACTCTGCCCCCGCGGTGGAAGGAGAAGGGTGACCCCCCCAGGATTGAGGTTGTTGGATTTGGTGTTTCAGGGTGCTGTATCGGGCTGAGGTGACCGGTTGCCTGAGACATCCGCTGCGGGGTCAAACACCGCTTACCGATGGGTAGACCCAAACAGTCCTAGGTTCCTCCAGCTGCGCAATCCGGGCGATCGCCCCCGACGGCCGAGCGGCTCCCCAACCCGACTTCTGGAACGGTTGCATTCTCCTGGACACGGATCTGTCTCCGCTGGGATTACTGAGTTAAGGTTTAAGAATTGGAGATATGATGATTGAAATGAGCCAGAAAAAAGAGGGAACGGGTCTAACAAAAGGGTGCGAGTTATTACCAATCAGCATTGGTTTCTCCTGGGTTATAGGTCTGGTGTTTGGTCAGAAAATTGAGGATAGACTGAGTTTGGCATGTTGGCAACGCCAGCAGACAGGTTATGGGATCGTGGCATTGCGGCATCAGCAACCCCAGAACAGAACCAATCGGAATCTGCTTGGTTTACCTCCTTTTCAGACTTTGGCTGGATGCGTTTCATGGCTTCAGCAAAGACTAGGTTTATCGGTGTCAGCAACGCATTAAACGCAAACAGCGGCGACTCAGTATCTTTGCTGACCAAAATGTTCGTAGTAATTAAAAAGCAAATCGCCACATCTCTCATGCTGCTAGTAATTGCCAACACCTTACGATTTTCAAGTTCCGGCCCGCCCATCTGCCAAATGATTAACCAAGCCATCCCAATAAACACTACAATCGCTGCCAATCCATTGCCAAAAAGTCTAGGGCCGCATCGGTCAGGCGCAACCCCAATTTGCGATCGCCCTCCCGTTTAACACGACCCAAAAATCAGATCCCCAGCCACAGCACCTGGGGCTGACAGCTAGGGTTGCGCCATGGGCCAGGCTTTTTGTTATCCTGGTTGCTATCTCGTCCGTTGGAGCCAGTTCCTGAAAAGATTATGACTACGGAAGCACCGCCTGTCAACATTGCCCCAGACTTGACCGAAATCACGGGGTTGGCAGCTTTTGCCCAAGAGACGTTGGCTTTTTTGCGGCGATGGTTGGTGCAGTTGCAACGGCGACCCGCCACCTTGGTGGCCGGGGTGTTGCAGCCCTTGATGTGGTTGTTGTTGTTTGGGGCGTTGTTTCGGAATTTGCCGCCGGATTTGTTGGGGTCGGGTCAATCCTACGTCCAGTTTTTGACGGCGGGGATTGTGGTGTTTACCGCTTTTAGCGGCGCCCTCAACGCCGGCTTGCCGATGATGTTCGATCGCGAGTTTGGCTTTCTGAACCGGATGTTGGTGGCACCTCTGGTGTCCCGGTTCTCGATTGTGTTGGCCTCGGCGTTGTTCATCGCCTTGCTGAGTTTGGTGCAGACGGTGGCCCTGATCCTCGCCGCCACCGCCCTGGGGGCACCGTTGCCTTCGGCGGCAGGGTTGGGGGCGATCGCCTTGGTGGTGGTGGTGTTGGTGCTGGGGTTTGCGATTGTCAGTTTGGGCTTTGCCTTTGCCTTGCCCGGTCACCAAGAACTGTTGGCGTTGATTTTTCTCATTAACTTGCCCCTCCTGTTTTCCAGCACGGCGTTGGCTCCGCTGAAGTTGATGCCCGGGTGGTTGCAGTGGATCGCCAGTTGCAATCCGTTGACTTGGGCGATCGAGCCCATTCGCTACGCCTACAGTCACCCCACTTGGCACCTCACCGACTCGGTATTGACGGCTCCTTGGGGAGATTTGAGCTTCGGCGGCGCCCTATTGGGATTGCTGATTTTTGCCGTGACCGGAGCGATCGCCATTCGGGGCACGTTGCAGCGGGGCATGGCATGATCGAACCCTTCGCCGACAATTTGGCCTACCTCAAAGCCGAATTGGGGTGGTTGGATCGGGTGTTGATGCGGGCGATCGCCAAGCAGCGGGAGTGTCAGCGGGAGGTGAACCGGGTGGCTCGCAACCCCACCGACCGGGCGACGGCTCATTGGTGGCAAGGATTCATCAACCTGGAGCCGCAACCTGGGGGGCGGCTGTGGCGGCCGGGGGAGTCGGCATCGCCCCATCCCTTGGGCCGGTTTGGGGAGCGGTTGGCCCTAACGGCGGCACAGGGTCTGGTGCTGCCGTTGCCGGCCCTCTGCGATCGCCTGGGGCTGAATGCCTTTGAGCGGGATGTGGTTTTGCTGTGTTTGGCCCCGGAACTCAGTCGGCGGTATGAAAAATTGCTGGCCCTCCTCAACAACGACGAGCAGGGGTGTCCCCATCCTTCGGTGGATTTGGCGTTGCGGTTGTTTTGCCGGGGCGATCGCGAATGGTTGGCCGGGCGCGCGCAACTGCTACCGGAGGCCCCCCTTGGCAAGCGCAAGGTGTTGTCGTGGATGGACGGGTCTCCTACCCGCCACAGCCATCTGTCTCGGTATTTGATGCTCAATCCCAAATTTGCCAATTTTTTGCTGCACGGCCAGCCCTCCCTGGCCAAGCTGTTGCCCAAGCGATCGCGTTCCAAGACAGAGGTGGTACCCTTAACGGTGACCGCGGCTACCGATGGGGGCTCCCCAACCGTGCAAGCTGGGTAAGCCCTGTTGAATGTGTTGGTTGAATGTATGCCTACCCCCCAACCCTGGAGCCAACGGTTTGAGACCGCTCTGCATCCGGCGATCGCCCGGTTCAATGCCAGCATTGGTTTTGATATGGAGCTGATCGAGTTTGATCTCACCGGCTCCCAGGCCCATGCCACCATGTTGGCGGAATGCGGAATCATTTCTCCGGCGGAAGGGGAAGCCCTGGTGGCGGGTCTGGAGGAAATTCGGCGGGAATACCGGGAAGGGATGTTTCAGCCCGGATTGGATGCCGAAGATGTGCATTTTGCGGTGGAGCGTCGCCTCACGGAAATTGTGGGGGATGCCGGCAAAAAACTCCATACAGCCCGCTCCCGCAACGACCAAGTGGCCACCGATTTGCGCCTCTACCTGCGCGATCGCATCCAACAACTGCAAAATGATTTGCGCACTTGGCAACGCACCTTGCTGGCCCTGGCGGAGTCCCACGTCGAAACCCCAATTCCGGGCTATACCCATCGCCAACGGGCTCAGCCGGTGAGTTTGGCCCATCATTTGCTGGCCTATGTCGAGATGGCACAGCGCGATTGGGAACGGCTGGCGGATGTGCACAAGCGCTTGAATTGGTGTCCGTTGGGGGCCGGGGCTTTGGCCGGTACCACGTTTCCGATCGATCGCCACCGCACCGCGGCGCTGTTGGGGTTTGCCGGCCCCACCGCCAACAGCCTGGATAGTGTCAGCGATCGGGATTTTGTGGTGGAGTTTTTGGCGGCCGCCAGCTTGATTGCCGTGCACCTCAGCCGGCTGGCGGACGAAGTGATTTTCTGGTGTGCCGAAGAAGCCCGGTTTGTCAAACTGAGCGATCGGGTCAGTACCGGTTCCAGCATCATGCCCCAAAAGAAAAACCCCGATGTGCCGGAGTTGGTGCGGGGCAAAACCGGGCGGGTGTTTGGGCATTTGGTGGCTTTGCTCACCACGATCAAGGGTTTGCCTTTGGCCTACAACAAAGATTTCCAAGAAGACAAAGAGGCGGTATTCGATGCGGTGGCCACGGTGCGGGCCTGTCTGGAGGCCATGACCATCCTGATGGCCGAGGGGTTGGAATTTCAGACGGAGCGTCTGGCCCAAGCGGTGGCAGCGGATTTTGCCAATGCTACCGATGTGGCGGATTACTTGGCAGCAAAGGGGGTACCCTTCCGGGAGGGGTACAACGTGGTGGGGAAGATGGTGAAAACCGCCCTGGCCGAGGGGGTTTTGTTGAAGGATTTGCCCTTGGCCCGCTGGCAGGAATTCCATCCGGCATTTGCCGCAGACATTTACGAGGCGATCGCCCCCTTGCAGGTAGTCAAAGCCCGCAACAGTTACGGCGGCACCGGGTTTGAACAAGTGCGGACCCAACTGCGGCGCTGGGGAGAGCAACTGACATGAGCCTCAACGCTACAACCGTGTACACCAATGCCGGCAACCCTACAGTACTGAAGCTGTTGGACGGGAGCGATCGCCGCATTTTGGATGTGGGGTGCGGGGCGGGCGATACGGGGCATTTGATTCGTCAAACCTTGGGGGCCGAAGTAACGGGGTTTACCTGTTCGGCAGCGGAACAGGCGATCGCCCAGACCAAGTTGGATCGGTGCGCGGTGGGGGATTTGGAAGGGGAGGTCTGGCCGGAATTGGCCCCGCCCTACGACGCCATTTGTTGCCTGCACGTGTTGGAACACCTGGTGAACCCGGTGGCCGTATTGCGGCGGTTGCTGCCCCTGTTGGCTCCCCAAGGCAAGCTGGTGATCGCGGTGCCCAACCTTGCTTTTTGGCGGGAGCGGGCCAAGCTGTTGCGGGGAAGGTTTGACTACACCGATGGGGGCACCCTCGATCGCACCCACCTGCGGTTTTATACGTTCTTTTCGGCGCAGCGGGAACTGTGCGACCCCATTCCCGAATTGGTACTCGAGCAGCATTTTGCGGTGGGCAGTGTACCCCTGGGTTTTTTCCGCCATCACTGGCTGTCCAATTCCCTCAAACAAACCCTGGATCGTTGGGGAGAGCGTGCCCGCCCGAACCTGTTTGGGGGGGAAATTTGGCTGGTGGCCCGCAAACAAGACCATGCCTAAGGTTTCCATCTTGCTGCCGGTCTACAACGGCGAAGCCTACCTAGAAGCCTGTCTCCAAGGCGTGTTGAGCCAGACCTTTACCGACTTTGAGGTTTGGATCGGTGACGACGGTTCCCGCGATCGCACCTGGGAAATCCTAGCGCGCTATGCCGATCCCCGACTGCATCTGGTGCAGCATCCCCAAAACTTGGGCTTGTTTGGCAACTTGCAAACCCTCGCGCCGAAAGCCACCGGGGAAATTCTGCGGTTTTTGTGCCAAGACGACGTGTTGCTGCCCCATTGCCTCGCCGAAGAAGTCGCCTTTTATGAGGGGCATCCCGAAGTGGGGGTTGCTTTTCCCAAATTTCAGAGTGTGGATACCCAGGGACAAGTAATGTCGGTGGCGGCCTTGCACGATCTGCCGCCCGTTTGCCCCATTCCCCTCAGCGTCCAATTGCTGTACTACCACGGTTGTATTGCCGCCAATCTTTCGCCTCTTTCCATCCGGCACTCGGTGTTTCGAGAAATTGGCGGTTTTGATGTCACGATGCGCATCAGCGGCGATTACGATTTGCTGAGCCGGGCCGCGGTGCGTTATCCCCTGGGGGTGATTCACCAACACCTGTTGCAAATTCGGAGCCATGCCCGCCAACTGAGCCGCAGTACCGGAGCCAACTTACGCTGCCTTCAGGAAAACCAGCGCATCCGAGCGCTTTTGGCTCCCCATTTCCCG
>DMPD01000047.1 GCA_003456125.1 Cyanobacteria bacterium UBA8156
TAACCCCAACCACTTTTGTCCGTAAATCAAGGATGTAAGACATCGTAAGACTGAGAATTAGGTTTGTCTTTCACTCTACCACACAACCGCGTCATTTTTAATTAAATTGACTATATCAATACCTGTTGGAGGGTGGGCAATCCCATTTCCCCCAACACTTGGGCGCTTTTTTGGATCAATAGGCTTTCTTGGTGCAGATGGACAGTACATCCTTGTTGCGAAACGTCAAGGGTGTTCATGGCACGAGGGTACGGGCGATCGAGATGACTATACTGGGAGCAAGTACGGAGGAACGGCTGGTGGTTTTGGCGGCGGCAACCCAAACCGATGGGGTAGTCTATCCAGATAGCGATGGTTTGCCCATATCGGACAATACCCGTCAATTTCGTTGGATTACGACGATCCATCACAACCTGGCTTGGGAATTCGCCCAAGCGGAACAAGTATTTGTGGCGGGGGATTTGCTGTGGTATCCGGTGCAAGGCAGCAGTGCGATCCGGCAAGCACCCGATGTGATGGTGGTGTTTGGGGTGCCCAAGGGCGATCGGGGTTCTTATCGCCAATGGCAAGAAAATCACGTTGCCCCCCAGGTGGTGTTTGAGATTTTGTCGCCGGGGAATACCCTCACCGAAATGAACAAAAAGTTCGGGTTTTACGATCGCTACGGGGTTGAAGAATATTACCTGTACGATCCTGACAAAAACGATTTGGGGGGATGGTTGCGCCTGGGCGATCGATCCGATTCAAAATTGGGTTCGCCCCCGGCTGGGTACCCGCTTTGTCCTGACGGACACCACTTGGGAAATTTATCGACCCAATGGGGAGCGGTTCGCCGATTATGTGGAGGTGCAACAACGGGCGATCGAGGCGGAACAACGGGCCCAAGCGGCAGAGACACAGTTGCAGCAGGAAAGACTGCGATCGGAACGGCTGGCCCAGGCGTTGCGGGCGGCGGGAATCGCTTTGCCGGATTAGGGTTGGATGTTTTGGCGAGTACCTAGGAGTTGCTTTTTGCCAGTTTTTGGCGAATCGCCGCCTGTACCTTCTCATCGAAATCCGGATCATCGGGACGGGCAATAATCCGGTACGGACGTTGATTGATTCGATCTAAGTACGCTTGAAAAGCAGCTCGATCCCCGCGATGCTTGAGAAAGTAAAGCTTTAATTCCACATTCGACATGGCATCATAGTTCACTAGACTCATCGACAAACTCTCCATTGGGCAAAATTTGAAACTCTATTTCTTCGTTGTAACCCGCTAAAATGTAGATGTTTTGAGTTCGGATATCAACACAAATTAGGTGTATGGGCTGAAGCATGAAGTAGGTCAGTTGGTAGCCCACACGATATAGGCTCTTTAGCTGCTCAACGGTGGGCATTCTAGATGTTTGGCAGATGGTGGCATCGCATTTATCTAAAGCAACCTTAACAGACTCTGGGCCGGAGCGTCAATTGCTGCCAAGGATAGGTGGGAGCAGGAGCAACTTGAACCGTTCAGCAGGAACCTGGGCGATCGCCCGTTGGGGCTACGATAGAACCCGGTCTTTATCTTTGTTGCTCTATGTTGGAAGCCTACCGTGCCCATGTTGCCGAGCGGGCGGCCTTGGGCATTCTCCCCTTGCCGTTGTCGGCGGCCCAGACTTCGGCCCTCTGCGATTTGCTGCAAAACCCACCGGCGGGCGAGGCGGAATTTTTGCGCCACCTGTTGCGCGATCGGGTCTCCCCCGGTGTCGATCCGGCGGCTTACATTAAAGCCGGCTTCCTGACGGCGATCGCCCAGGGGGAAATCACTTCGCCGGTGGTAACTCCCACGGAGGCGGTGAATTGGTTGGGGATGATGGTAGGCGGTTACAACGTGCAGAGTTTGGTGACATTGCTGGCCCATGAGACTTTGGGAGCTGTGGCGGCAGCGGCGCTGAAGTCCACCCTGTTGGTGTTTGACGCCCTCGATACCGTGTTGAACCTGGCGAAAACCCAACCCCATGCCCAAACGGTGGTGAATGCCTGGGCAGAAGGTACCTGGTTTCGCGATCGCCCCCCCTTGCCCGCAAAGCTGACGGTGACGGTATTCAAGGTGCCCGGCGAAACCAACACCGACGACCTGTCGCCGGCTCCCCACGCCGCTACCCGGCCGGATATTCCCTTGCATGCCCTGGCAATGTTGGAAACCCGGATGCCGGGGGCGATCGCCCAAATTGCGGAACTCAAAGAGCAGGGTTATCCTTTGGCCTATGTGGGGGATGTGGTGGGGACGGGGTCTTCCCGCAAATCGGCGATCAATTCCCTGCTGTGGCACATTGGCCAGGATTTGCCGGGGATTCCCAACAAGCGATCGGGCGGCGTGATTTTGGGCGGTACCATTGCCCCCATCTTTTTCAATACAGCCGAAGATGCGGGGGCCTTGCCTCTGGTCTGCGATGTCACGGCGTTCCAAACCGGGGATGTGATTCACATTTATCCCGATGCCGGTGAGATTCACAACGATCGCGGCGAGGTGATTTCGCGCTTTGAGTTGAGTCCCAACACTTTGGCAGATGAAGTGCGGGCCGGCGGCCGCATCCAGTTGATCATCGGGCGATCGCTCACGGATCGGACGCGGCAGGCTTTGGGCTTGCCCCCCACCGATTTGTTTGTGCGGCCGCAACCCCCCAAAGATACCGGCAAGGGATTCACGTTGGCGCAAAAAATAATTGGCAAGGCCTGTGGGGTGACCGGCGTGCGGCCCGGCACGGCCTGCGAACCGATCATGACCACAGTAGGTTCCCAAGATACGACGGGGCCCATGACCCGGGACGAGTTGCAGGAACTGGCCTGTTTGGGGTTCAGTGCCGACTTGGTGATGCAGAGTTTTTGCCATACGGCGGCCTATCCCAAGCCAGCGGATGTGAAAACCCACAAGGAATTGCCGGATTTCTTTGCCACCCGGGGCGGTGTGGCCCTGCGGGTGGGAGATGGCATCATTCACTCGTGGTTGAACCGGATGTTGTTGCCGGATACGGTGGGCACCGGCGGCGATTCCCACACTCGGTTCCCGATCGGCATTTCCTTTCCGGCCGGCTCGGGGTTGGTGGCCTTCGCCTCGGCTTTGGGCGTGATGCCCCTCACGGTACCGGAATCGGTGTTGGTGAAGTTCACGGGTACCCTGCAACCGGGCATCACCCTCCGCGATATTGTGAACGCCATTCCCTATGTGGCCATCCAAAAAGGGCTGTTGACGGTAGCCAAAGAAAACAAAAAGAACCTGTTTGCCGGCCGGATTATGGAAATGGAAGGGCTGCCCGATCTCAAGGTGGAGCAGGCCTTTGAACTCACCGATGCCACGGCGGAGCGCTCCTGCGCGGGTTGCACTATTCAGCTTGGCACCGACACGGTGCGGGAGTACCTGCAATCGAATGTGGTGTTGTTGCGGAACCTAATCGCCCGCGGTTACCAGGATGCGCGCACCCTGGCCCGTCGCATTGCCAAGATGGAAGCCTGGTTGGCCGATCCCCACCTCATGATAGCCGACCCCGATGCGGAATACACAGACGTGTTGGAAGTGAACCTTGATACCATTACCGAACCCCTGGTGGCGGCCCCCAACGACCCCGATAACATCAAAACCCTGTCGGAAGTCGCGGGCGATCGCATGGATGAGGTATTTATCGGTTCCTGCATGACCAACATTGGTCACTACCGGGCCGCGGCGAAGGTATTGGAGGGAGCGGGCCAGGTGAAAACGCGGTTGTGGGTGGTGCCCCCCACCCGCATGGATGAAGCCCAACTCAAGGCGGAAAGGGTTTACAGTTTGTTTGGGGCGGCGGGGGCCCGCACGGAGGTGCCGGGATGTTCGCTGTGCATGGGGAACCAAGCCCGCGTGGCCGACAGGGCGACGGTGTTTTCCACCTCCACCCGCAACTTCAACAACCGTATGGGCAAGGATGCGCGGGTGTATCTGGGCTCGGCAGAACTGGCGGCAGTGTGTGCCTTGTTGGGACGCATCCCCACCGTAGCCGAATACCGGGAGGTGATGGCCGCCAAAGTGAATCCGTTGGCCGGGGAGTTGTATCGGTACCTCAACTTCCACGAAATCGAAGGGTTTGCGGAGGAAGGCCGGGTCATCCCCCAAGAGGAAGAAGCCAAAGTGTTGGCCGCAGTGTAACGAATACCACCGCCTAAAATGAAACAAACCGGAGAGAACCGCACCATGGTCGCCATCACCCCACCCCGTACCGACTGGAAAAAACTGGCCCAAAGTCTGCGGGCGATCGTGGGCGATCGCGTGGTGTGGCGATCGGAAGAGTTGCGGGTCTACGAGTGCGACGGTCTGACCGGCTACCGGCAAGCGCCGCCCCTGGCGGTTTTCCCCAAGACCACCACCGAAGTGGCGGCCATCCTCAAACTCTGCCATCAACAGGGCGTACCTTTTGTGGCACGGGGGTCGGGCACCGGTCTATCGGGCGGGGCTTTGCCCCTTGACAACGCGCTGTTGGTGGTGACCGCACTGATGAAGCAAATTTTGCACGTGGATTTGGTCAATCAGCGGGTGGTGGTGCAACCGGGGGTGATCAACAACTGGGTGACCCAAGCGGTATCGGGGGCCGGGTTTTACTACGCCCCCGACCCTTCCAGCCAAAGCATTTGTTCCATCGGCGGCAACGTGGCGGAAAATTCCGGGGGCGTGCATTGCCTCAAATACGGGGTGACCACCAACCACGTGTTGGGGTTGAAACTGGTGTTGCCCGATGGGGAAGTGGTGGAGGTGGGGGGGAGCCTCTCGGAAATGCCCGGCTACGATGTGACCGGCATTTTTGTGGGGTCGGAAGGAACCTTGGGCATCGCCACCGAAATCACTTTGCGGTTGCTGAAAACCCCGGAAGCCATCCAGGTGCTGTTGGCGGACTTTGCCAGCGTGGAGGCGGCCGGAGCGGCGGTGGCGGCCATCACCGGGGCCGGCATCATCCCAGCGGGCATGGAAATGATGGACAACCTCAGCATCAATGCCGTGGAAGATACCGTGGCCAGCGGTTGTTATCCGCGGGATGCAGCGGCCATTTTGTTGGTGGAACTAGACGGTTTGACCAGCGAGGTCGCCATTTTGAGCCAAAAAGTCGAAGAACTGTGCCGGCAGTGCGGAGCGCGGGCGGTGACCGGAGCCAGCGATGCCGAAACCCGGGCCAAACTCTGGAAAGGCCGCAAAGCGGCCTTTGCCGCCATGGGCAAAATCAGTCCGGATTACTATGTGCAGGATGGGGTAATTCCCCGCACCGCCTTGCCCCAAGTCTTGGCGGAAATCGATCGCCTGGGGCAGCAATTTGGCTATCCGGTGGCCAACGTGTTTCATGCCGGTGATGGCAATTTGCATCCCCTCATTCCGTTCGATCGCCAGCAACCCCATGCGCTGGAAACCGTAGAAGAACTGGCGGGCGAAATCCTAAAACTGTGCGTGCGGGTGGGGGGCAGCATCTCCGGGGAACACGGCATTGGGGCAGACAAACGGTGCTACATGGGCGAAATGTTTACGGAAACCGATCTGGAAACCATGCAATGGGTTCGCCAAGCCTTCGATCCGGCGGGGCTGGCCAACCCCACCAAGTTGTTCCCTACGCCCCGCACCTGTGGGGAAGCGGCGCGGTTGCCGGCAAACCCTTCGGCCTTGGCGTTTTGAGACCCAACCTCCAAGACCAGACCTTGCGAGCCGCCTGCGAAGTTTGGGAGACCAACCCCGAGGCGATCGCCTTTGTGTTGCGGCAACGCGATCGCCTGCCGGACTGGTTGCACCTGCCCTTTGGGGTATTGGTAGCGGGGCTAGCCCTCTCAGGATGGCGCAAAGGGCACTGGTTCCACGAATTGGCGATCGGCGATCGCCGGGAAATTTTGGGCTGGTGGCAACGGAGTTGGGGCCCCGGCCAGGATTTGGTGCGGTTGGTGCAGAGCCTGGTCGTTTTTGGTGGCGAACCTTAGTTGTCGAAGCGATCGCCCAAGTGCCATAATGGATCAGCTTATACCGCAAATCGCCATGGCATTGAAAAAAGGCACCTTGGTGCGGGTACTCCGCGAGCAACTGGAAAACAGCTTGGAAGCCCAAGCCAATGACACCCGTTGGTCCAGCTACATCTTTGAGCAAAACGGCGAAGTGGTGGAGCTGCGGGGCGATTATGCCCAGGTTAAATTTGCCTGCGTACCGACTCCCCCTAGTTGGTTTCGCTGCGATCAACTGCAAGAAATTTCCTGAGCCGATCCGAAACCTACCCGAGGAACCAAATATGGCTGGACTGGGGCAATACCTGCACGGTGTGCAGCACATTGGGATTACCGTAGAAAACCTTGCCCAATCTTTGGAATTTTACCTTGAGGTTTTTGGGGGGCAATTGGTGGTGGGCGAAAGCAACATGACTGGAGACACCATCCAAAATACCCTGTTTCAAGTGGAAGAATTAGCCGAAGACCTTTCCATTCCCAACTTGCGGGATGGAGCGCCCGCTTTGGATGTCCGATTCATTTCTTTTGGGAACACGGTGGTCGAATTGATTCACTTCCGCGATCGCCAGTTCAATGCCGAAGCCCCCAGCCTGTTAGGGCGATCGCCCTCACACATTGGCAGTATTGGGCGCAAGCATTTGTCGTTTGAAGTCAAAGAGACCATTGATCTCACGGAATTTGCAACCAAACTGGAAGCCGAGTGCCGACGGCGGGGTATCCCCAACGTGGTGTGCAATCGGGTAGTACGGGCCCGCACCGCGGCGGAACGGGACTCTTTACCCACCAGTGCCAATGCCTTCAAATTTTGGGACGAACCCGGTCAACCCACCCAGGACTGGGGGGAATTTGAAGGGTGGTCGCTGTTTTACTGCAAAGGCCCCAGCGGTGAACAGTTGGAATTTAACCAGGTGACCCGTAATGTCAAAAAACTATTCCGCCAAGGACGAGAGACCTACAACCAAATTAACGAAACGAATTTTGGGGTATGACCCTTATCCGGTACAATAACCCCAAGTTGCAGTAAGACTGCTGCCGTGTAGTTAAAGGAATTTTAAGGAATCTTACGATGAGTGATCGCTTTCCCGGTAGCCCGACCCATCGGGTGTTGAGTCTGTTCTCGCGTGGTGAGGCATTTGATTCGGCCGGGTTCATCACCTTCTTCACCGACACCCCCACCTACCAGTTTGGCAACTTTGAAGTCTGCTTGAACAAAGAAGCCATCAAAGCCTCGGCTGACAACTTTTTCAACAATATCAATGCAGTGTACCACGAAATCAAAATGATGTGGGAACACGGTGACAATGTCTTTGTGGAGATGGATGTCCAATACTGGCGCAAGGACAACTCCTATATTTCACTGCCGTGCTTTGATATTTTCCGCATGGAGCCTGGCACCGACTTGTTTTCGGAGCTGCGGATTTTCATGGATGTGAATCCGGTGTTTGAACCGTCGCGGGTGGCTGCGGCCAACGCCTCGGTATTGACCTACACAGAAGGCAAAACGTTGGTTCCGCCGGGCACCATGAAGCGCTTTTTTGCCGAAGATCCCGAAGGAAAGCGTCGGGTAGCCGAAGGTTTTGTGCCCAAGTGGGTTGCCAGTGGGCCCCAATGGGCTTTGGGTCAATACTAGTCCCATTTTCCCCCTGCTCCTGGGAGTGGGGGGTCTATCCATCATTCAGGAGAATAGAACCATGTCCAGTCCTTTGCTGGTCAAGTTGGAAAGAATGGTTGCGGCCCTCACCGCCAAGAATTGGGAAGAAGCCAAAACCTACTATGCTCCGGATATGCTGTACCGCGTGGGCAGTGGCGAGCCAGTGTATGGGTCTCAAGCAGCCGTCGATTTTTTGGACAGCTTTTATCAGACGGCTACGCCAGCCGATCACGAATTGCGGGGAGCCTGGCAAATTGACGATCGCACCGCCATTGTCGAAATGGATGCCAAGTACATTCGCAACCGAGACGGGAAGAAAATTTCTGTGGCGTGCTGCGATGTGTATCGTTTTGATGATGCCGGTTTGATCGTGGAGTGGCGGGTGTATCCCGATGTTTCGCCGGTGTTTCAGGAATAGCATGACAACTGGGGCTAGATTCGCTAAGCTAGAAGAGCCCAGGGCTAGTAGCTCAGTCGTATAGAGCAACCGCCTTCTAAGCGGTCGGTCGAAGGTTAGAGTCCTTCCTAGCCCGTCATCTTGCCAGAGGTAATCTCGATGAAAATTCCGACGGCCACGTACCGTCTCCAGTTTCGGCCGGAGTTTGGCTTTGAGCGGGCGGTCTTCATTGTGCCCTACTTGCAGGAGTTGGGAATTTCAGACATCTACGCTTCGCCCATCTTTGAGGCGCGATCGGGCAGTACCCACGGTTACGATGTGGTGGACGCCAACCGCATTCGCCAGGAATTGGGGGACACGGAAGCGCTGGAGCGTCTGCTCACCAAAGTCCAAGAACATCAAATGGGCTGGATTCAAGACATTGTGCCCAATCACATGGCCTTTAGCAGTGAAAACCCATTGCTGGTGGACTTGCTGGAAAACGGCCCTGATTCCCAATACCGCGATTACTTTGACATCAATTGGGAACACAGCTACGAGTCGTTGCGGGGACGGTTATTGGCTCCTTTTCTGGGGAACTTTTACGGCGAATGTCTAGAAAACGGTGAGCTGAACCTGCGGTATGACCAACGGGGATTTAGCGTCTGGTACTACGATTGGCGGTTTCCCTTGCGTCTGGAGTCCTACTCTGCCATTCTGGCCTACAACCTGCAACACCTCCGGGAGACCCTAGGACGTACCCACTCTGATTTCATCAAGTATTTGGGGTTGTTGTATTCTCTGAAGTACCTGGCTTCTGGGCAAGAGGGGCGGGAACGGTACGACCAGATTTTCTTTATCAAGAGCATGTTGGCAGAATTGTGGGATAGCAACGCTGCCATTCGGGACTTTCTGGAAGAAAATTTGCAAGTGTTCAATGGCGAAGCCGGTCATCCGGAAAGTTTCGATCGTTTGGATCGGCTGTTGCGAGAGCAGTTCTTTCGCTTGGCTTTCTGGAAAGTGGGCAACGAAGAATTAAATTACCGTCGCTTTTTCACGGTGAACGATTTGATTTCGGTGCGAGTAGAAACAGTACACGGGGCCACTGATGGCCAAGGGGTTGGAAGATACCGTGATGTATTTGTACAACCGCTTATTGAGTTTGAATGAAGTAGGTGGTTCTCCGATGCGGTTTGGGGTATCGGTAGAAGAATTCCACCAATTCAATCAGCGACAACACGCCTGTTTTCCCCATGGGTTGACAGCAACAGCGACCCACGACACCAAACGAGGCGAAGATACCCGCTCCCGATTGCAGGTTTTATCGGAGATCCCCGAGGAATGGGAAGCACGGTTGCAGCGGTGGCGAGAAATCAATTCCCCTCACAAAAAGCGAATCGAAGGTCGAGGATTGCCGGCTGCCAACGATGAATATGCGTTGTATCAGACCTTGATCGGTGCGTTGCCGTGGGAGGAACAGGACTGGTCAAGCTTTGAGGAGCGGGTTCAAGCCTATGCCGTGAAATCGGTGCGAGAAGGCAAAACCCATTCTTCGTGGTTGCGCCCCGATGCAGTTTACGAAGAAGCCCTGGGGCATTTTGTCTCGGCGCTGTTGAACCGCGACAGTGCTTTTTGGGCGGATTTCCTCCCATTTCAGCAAGAAATTGCCGGCTACGGGGTTTACAACTCCTTGGCTCGAACGGCGCTGAAGCTGGCGATGGTGGGGGTTCCGGATTTTTATCAGGGATGTGAGCTGTGGGATTTGAGTTTGGTCGATCCCGATAACCGCCGTCCTGTGGATTACGGTTTGCGCCAGCGGCTGTTGGCGGCGGTGAAAGCACGGGTGGCAACCGATCCCCTCGCCGCTTTGGCTGAGTTTCTGCAAACGCCAGCCGATGGCAAAGCCAAACTCGTTTTGATTTGGCGGGGACTGCACCTACGGCAGCAATACCCAGAAGTGTTTCAACGGGGCGAATACGTGCCGTTGCCGGTGTTGGGCAGTCTGCAAAACCACGTGGTGGCTTTTGCCCGGGTGTTCGGTCGCCAAACGGTGGTGGCGATCGCCCCGCGGTTTTACACTGGCCTGATCAAGAACCACGAACTGCCCTTGGGCGATCGGGTATGGCAAGAAACCCGGTTGGTGTTGCCCTCGCACCTGGATGGCCCCTGGCACAACGAGGTGACCGGTGCAACCCTCATGGCTGCGGGAAGCTCTTGCCCATTTCCCAGTGGCTTTGCTCGCGCAAGACGGCACGACCGTCGAGGCACTGGCCTAGAGAAAAGCCTGCTAGGGAAAGGTTTTGAGCTCTTTGCCTGCGGGGGTCATGGGTTTCAGACCACGGGACAGGCTGAGGGGGAATTGGATTGCAAGTTCGGTACCCCCCGGTTTGCCGTTGTAGTACGTAAACCCTTCGCGGGGGGACTTCAGCAGTAGCCTGCCTTTGTGCCGCTGGGTCACAATCTGGTAGCAGATGGCCAGCCCCAGACCGGTACCTTTGCCCACACCTTTGGTGGTAAAGAACGACTCAAAAATTTTCTCTTGGATGTCCGGGGCAATGCCTGGCCCATTGTCGGCGATCCGGATTTCTAACCACTCTTCTAACGAGTCCAAACGCTTCTCCCGTTTCGGTTCGGCAAAAATCTCCAGCTTGGGTTGCCACAACTTCAGGCGATCGCCCGGACTGCCCTCAACGCCAATCCCCGCCAAAGCATCAATCGCATTGCTGATCAAGTTGGTGAAGACCTGCACCACCTGACCCGTGAAGCCTTCGATGGTGGGCAACTCCCGCAGCCGTAAGGTCACATCAATTTTGCTGGATAGCAACCGATTGTTGAGAATGGTCAAACTGTTTTCCAGACACTCCCGCAGGTTCACCGCCACCGGTTTTTCACTGTCGCGGTACGCAAAGGTTTGGAGACCGCTCACAATTTTGCGCAACTGCTCCGAGCCAACACCAATACTGCCGATCACCTTGTTGAGGTCTTGGATCACAAAATCCACATCCGCTTGCTGGCGGGCCGTGCGCACAAACTCACCGTCGGTCAGGTTCAGACGGCTTTCGTAGGTTTTCAGCAGTCGCACCAAGGCGTTGGTGTAGTCCGTCAGATAGTCCAAGTTGCCGTGAATGAAGTTCACGGGATTTTTGATGTCGTGGGCAATTTCCGTCACCATTTGCCCCAAACTGGCCATCTTTTCGGTTTGGATCATGTGGGCTTGGGTTTGCTCTTTCAGTACTGCGGTGGTGAGTTTGTGAATTTCGGACTGCGCGTAGAACAGGTGCTGGACATCCAACACTCGGTATTGTCCGGCATCGGGCAGTTGCACTACTACTGGGTCGTACATGTACTCCATGCTGCGCTTTAGACAGAGCTGCGAAGCATCGACAATGGGGACATCGGCATACAAACACAGCGCTTCGCTGCCCACATACTCAAAGAAGACCCGCACCGGTCGCCGTGAAAACAAATCCAGGGCGTAACGACGGTTCATGTGCTCGGAAAAACGCCGCCGCGATAGCAATGTTACATACTGACCGTTTTCCATCAAGACAATGCCCGGCAGGGTTGGATCTGCCTCAAAAGCCTGGAGAGCCGCTTTGCCAGGAGTTTCCACGTCCATTTGGCAATCGAAGAGTTCCAAATCTCGCAGCGTAGAATCAATGGATAGGTTCCCCAAGGTGTTGTATTGGCCGGTTTTCAACAACGATTCCTTGGGGGCTTCCATCTGCACCAAGGTGGGAATCATCGCCATCTTCCGCACCAGTTCCGCGGTGCGCTCTTCCCGCCGCCCGCCTTCGCGGGTTGAGCCCCCATCGGTCAATTCGGCCGCCACCGCAGCGATCGCTGGTTTCAAAGTATCGGCGACAAATGGAGACCCCAATTGCGCGGTCATGCTTTGCAGCAATTCACCGGCGTTTTCGGCATTCAGCTTGGGAAATAGACCGGCTGCCCCTTGTCGCTCGGCCCAACGGGTTTCGAGGGTGCGAATGGTGTCCCGCTCGGTATTGGTCAAAAATACTTTGGTAGCAGGGCTATGGGTGCGGCACCATCGACAGACTGCACCCGCCACCAGGGAATTGGTACGGGCATCGGTGAGGTTGGATTCGATCAACAGAGCCACCGGCAGCACCGCATCCGATTGCTGCTCCGGTTGCTGCTCTGATTGCTGCTCCGATTGCTTCAAGGTCTCCAAAACCTTAATCACATCCCCATCTACCGGCACCGTATTGGCGGTGTATCCCTGGGAACCGAGGGCGGCTTGCCAGAGCAGGGCTTGTTGTGCAGAGGGTTGAACCAGCAAAACCAGTTTGGACATCGCTTTCGGTAGGGTGACAACAGTAAATGGCAGGGCGATCGGAGATTTTCCGCAACATCGGGGCTGTCTTGATTTTCGGCTACCCTTTTCCCCCGCTGGTTAAGATACGGTTAAAAAATATCCGTCAAAACAAAAGGCTTGCCTCCATCTTAACGGAGGGCATCGGGATTGTCGCTACGACGTTCGGCCAATTTTTGGCATAGAACCTGATGAAATTCGCGATCGATGGGGTAAAAATAGGTCAAAACCAGGCTTCCAATCAACGAAAGAGCCGGGAGGGGCCCGATCGCCCAGCGGATGGCTTGGAGGGCGCTATCGGGTTGGATGGGGAGGGGTTGGCAGGGTACCCGCTCGGTAAAACCGGCCACTTCTAAGCCCAGCCCCAAGGCAAACAGGGCGATCGCCAGGCCGACTTTTTGCAGCAAAACCATAAAGGCATAGAAAATTCCCTCCCGGCGTTGGCCCGTTTCCAGCTCGTCCAATTCGATCGTATCGGGCACCATCGACCACGGAATCAAGTAGGCGACCGAGACGCCGGCCCCGGCCATCACGGCCAAAACATACAGCCAAGCGACTTGGCCAGGCTGCAAAAAGAACAATCCCCCTTGGGCCACCAACCACAACCCCGCGCCCGCAAAATAGGCAAACCGTTTGCCCATGCGGGTGCTGACTTGGCTCCATCCAAACAGCATCAACAGGGCGGTGCCCTGTACCGCCAACGTGACGTTGATAAAATCCTGCTCGGGCAACCCCATCCAGCTGGTCACAAAATACGGGATCACGGCGGCAGTGACCTGGACGCTCAGCCACGAACAAAAGTAAATCCCAATCACAAACAAAAACGGACGGTTGCGGAGGACGGCCCGCACCTGGGCGGCGATCGCCAAGGGGGCTTCCGATGGTTGTGCTTGCCGCTCTGCTTCCAGATGCCGCACCCGTCGCCGGATGCCCAGCACACACCAAGCGGTGGTCAGCAGGGACAGAAGACCGCAGACTCCCCCCAACACGGTGTAGGGCAGGGCATGGTTTTGGCAACTGCCGGCGGCGGGTGCAAAGGTAGCGAAAATGACCTGGGCCAAGACCAACGACAAAATGCTGCCGCCGATGGAAAAGGTGAACCGAAAGCTGTTGAGTTGGGTGCGTTCGTCGTAGTTTTGGGTGAGTTCGGCTCCCAGGGCGGTGTAGGGCAAATTGACGGCGGTAAAAAAGTTGTTGAACAACACGCTCACCACAACGTAAAACCCAAATTTGGCCCAGCGATCGCCCCCTGGCACCAGCCAATGCAAGGCAAAGGTGAGGGCAAAGGGCACCGCCCCCCAAATCATCCAGGGCAGCCGCCGCCCCTGCCGCGATTGGGTGCGATCGCTCAGCCAACCCACCAACGGGTCGTTGATCGCATCCCACGCTTTGCCCACCATCAGCACGGCCCCGGCCAACCCCGCTTCCAAACCGGCCACGTTGGTCAAGAAGTACAGAAAGAAGAAAGCCAAGAGGTTGGCGGTGACCGCCGCTCCAAAATCGCCGGCCCCGTAGGCCAGTTTCAGGCTAAACCCCAAGGGGGCGTCTATTTCCCGTGTTGCTGCCACTGTTCGGGGGTGTAGGTTTTCAGTTGGAGGGCATGGATCGCGCCGCTGTCAATCTGGGGTTTCAGCGCCTCGTTCACCAAGCGTTGTTGCTTAATCATGGGCAACCCAGCAAATTCTGGGGCTACCACCACCGCCGCAAAGTGCTGCCCGTCGTTGTAGGGATTTTCGACCATCACTTGGGCTTGGGGCAGGGCGGCCCGAATCAATTCGGCGATTTTTTCGGGAGTCATGGAACGCCTTTGCTGACCAACTGGGCTTACCTTACCGCAAAATCCTGCGGCCGCTCCAGGGCGATCGCCCCCAATTTGCCCTTGCGAAAGTCATCCAAAATTTTGCGGGCGGCTTTTTCGCTGTCCCCGTGGTATTGGGCTTGGGCCAGTGCCGCCACAAAGATTTCCCCGGGGGCGATCGCCAAGCCGTAGCGATCGATCAGGTGGGCACCCCGGGCCTGCAACAAGTCAACGGCGATCGCCGCCACCAATACGGCATCGTAGGCGGCTGCGGCGATGTCGTCACAAATGGCTAACTTGACCGCCGCATCGGCATCGCTCAACACCGGCGGCAGGATCCCCGGTGTATCCAATAACTCAATGGTGTCGGAAACCCGCACCCACCGCAGTTGCCGGGTGACTCCCGGCCGGTTGGCACTCTCGACCGCCCGCCGCCGCAACAACCGGTTGATCAATGCCGACTTGCCCACGTTGGGAAACCCCAGGGTCACCGCCCGCACCGGCCGGGGCAACATCCCCCGCGCTTGCCGCCGCGCCGTGATTTGCTCCCCCACGGCCTGGGCCGCCTTCAAAAGGTTGGCTACCCCCGTCCCATCTTGGGCATTGGTGAAGTAAACCACCTCCCCCTGCTGCCGAAACCAGTCTTGCCATTCCTGCCGGGCGGTGGCGGAAATGCTATCTACGCGATTCAACACCAACAGCCGCGCTTTGCCTGCCAGCCATTGGGCAACCTGGGGATGGGCACTGGCCAACGGAATCCGGGCATCCCGCAGCTCGATCACCGCATCCACCCGCTGCAAATGCTCCTTTAGTGCCCGCTCTGCCTTGGCGACGTGACCCGGATACCATTGAATCGGCGGTGCCATACTTTTCCCTACGCTTTCCCATCTTCATTTTCCCCCTTGCCCTTTGTCCAGACAATTTGTTAAGATTTGTGAAAATTTCCTGGAGGGTACATGAAGGCATCCCAAAAGCTGCTGCAACGGAAAGGAAAAGCCTTGGGTCTGGCGATCGCTGGTTTACTGGCGATCCTTGGGTTTTGGGGATCGCCGGCGTGGGCTCTCAGCGACGATTTGCGCTACAACGCGCCGGAGTTATTGCCAGATAAGATGACCAATGTAGTGGACTTGGGCAAGCTGCTCAACGAAGCGCAGGAACAGCAGTTGACCCAGTCTTTGCAGGCCCTGGAAAGCCGTACCGGCTGGAAGTTGCGGGTATTGACCCAGGTGGATGTCACGCCGGGGCGAGCGGTAAAAGAGTTTTGGGGATTAAACGATCGCAGCGTTTTGCTGGTGGCGGATACGCGGGGCCGCAACCTCCTCAATTTCAGTGTGGGGGACGATGTGTACAAGCTGTTGCCCCGGACGTTTTGGATTGAGTTGCAATCTCGGTACGGCAACCAGTTTTTTGTCCGGGAGGAGGGCTACGATCGCTCGATTTTGGCGGCGGTGGAGGCGATCGCCGGCTGTTTGGAGCGGGAGGGCTGCGCGGTGGTGCCAGGTCTGCCCCAAGAGCAGTGGGTGTTGACGTTGATGACTTCGGTGGTGGGGGGCGCGATCTTTGGGTTTGCGGGCCATCCCCGCCACGAGGGCCAGGTGTTTGCCTGGAAGTGGGCCCTGGTGTTTGCGCCGTTGTGGGGGATGTTGTTTCTCGTCTTTGGCATTGGGCCGGTGGTGTCCCGCACCACGGAATGGTTGCCCCTGTTGCGGAATGCCGCTGGGTTTATCGGTGGCGCGACGATCGCCTACTTGGTGCCCCCCCCTCAGCGATCGCCCCAGATGTAATTGGTTCACCAGAAACCAAAAACGGGCACCGCGCACCTTAGGATAAATGCTTGCCCCTTACCAAGCGATCGCGGCATGAGCAGAGCAAACAAAGTAGTGTTGGCCTATTCCGGTGGTGTGGATACCTCGGTCTGCATTCCCTACCTCAAACACGAGTGGGGAGTGCAAGAAGTAATCACCCTGGCGGCGGATTTGGGGCAAGGGGATGAGTTGGAGCCGATCCGGCAAAAAGCACTGAATTCGGGGGCTGCGGTCTCGTTGGTGCAGGATGTGCGGGAGGAGTTCGTGCAGGACTACGCCTTTGCTGCTGTGCGGGCCAATACCCTCTATGAGGCCCGGTACCCCCTTTCCACGGCGTTGGCCCGGCCCCTCATCGCCAAAATTCTGGTGGAGGCGGCCCGGGAGTACGGAGCGGATGCGGTGGCCCATGGCTGTACCGGCAAGGGCAACGACCAGGTACGGTTTGATGTTTCCATTGCGGCTTTGGCCCCCGACCTCAAGGTGTTGGCCCCAGCCCGGGAGTGGGGCATGAGCCGGGAACAAACCATTGCCTACGGCGAAAAATACGGCATTCTGTCGCCGGTGAAGAAATCTTCCCCCTACAGCATCGATCGCAACCTGTTGGGCCGCAGCATTGAGGCGGGTATCCTCGAAGATGCCTGGCAGGAACCCCCCGAAGAAATCTACCTGCTGACCAAGGCGATCGCCGATACGCCGAACGAACCTACCTACACCGACCTTCACTTTGAACAGGGGGTGCCGGTGGCCCTGGATGGCGAAGGGCTGGCCCCGATTGCCCTGGTCGAAAAACTCAATGCGATCGCCGGGGGAAATGGGGTAGGACGCATCGACATGGTAGAAAACCGGTTGGTGGGGATCAAATCCCGGGAAATTTACGAGGTGCCGGCCCTGAGTGTGTTGATTGCGGCCCACCGCGACCTGGAAAGCCTGACCCTGACGGCGGATGTGACCCACTACAAACGGGGCATCGAAGAAACCTACAGCCGGCTGATTTACGAAGGTCTTTGGTACAGCCCCCTCAAGCAAGCCTTGGATGCCTTCATCGCCAATACCCAACAACGGGTGAGCGGCACGGTGCGGGTGAAGTTTTTCAAGGGGAATGCCACCATCGTCGGCCGCAAATCGGCCTACGCCCTCTACGACGAAAGCCTGTCTACTTACTCCGAAGGCGATCGCTTCGACCACAAAGCGGCGGAAGGGTTTATTTATGTGTGGGGCTTGCCCACCCGCCTCTGGTCGGAAAAAAGCCGTACAATCTAGGGGCCGGTTGGGTGCCCCAGGGCATGTACGACAACGCTGCGATTCGGGATGCGGAAGTGGAGTTGTTCGATGGCGGCCCGGCTGTCATCGGCAGTTTGTCGCGGTTGTTTTGGGCCGTCGTGACGTTTGGTCTGGCGGCCCTCTATTTTTGGCTGGAGTCTGCGAACATTCGCTACCGCATCACCAGCCAACGGATTTTGATGGAATCCGGCTGGTTTCAAAAACAAATTGACACGATCGAGTTTTACACCATTGACGATATTCAAATGATCAAGCCCTTGGGGCAACGGTTATTGGGTACGGGCAACATGTTGTTGATCACCCGCGACAAAACCAACCCCGAAGTGCATCTGGTACGGATACCGGCCAACGTCCCCGCCCTCTACGAACAGATGCGCCCCTACATCGAAGATGCCAAGTATC
>DMPD01000050.1 GCA_003456125.1 Cyanobacteria bacterium UBA8156
TTCGTTTCAACCGAACTGCAGTCGGTAAAAAGCGCACTCGTGTTCGTTCCAAGCGAACTGCAGTCGGTAAAAAGTGCACTCGTGTTCGTTCCAACCGAACTGCAGTAGGTAAAAAGTGCACTCAGGTTCGTTTCAACCGCACTGCAGTAGGTAAAAAGTGCACTCAGGTTCGTTTCAACCGCACTGCAGTAGGTAAAAGTTCTTATGCGGTAAAGTCTACGCGGCGGTAGATGGCGGCGATCGCCTTTGGAACCGCAACGTTGACGTTTAGAACCCCAGTCGCGAGGTTTTCTAGGTCGTTAAGGAGGTTGGGAAGCGGGGCGATCGCCTTTGGTTTCGTATCCGCTAACAGAACCCTTACGCAGGGCGCAACCAGTCGGGCAAATCCTCAGAGGACTGCCAATCGAGCAGGGCTTCCCCCAAGCGCTCCAATTCTTCTAGGGGCAAAGCAGTGATCCGTTCCTGTTGGGATGGGCTTAATTTGCCAAAGCGCCGCGATAGCTGTCGGATCAGCAATTTGACCTCGCCCAGTCGCACTCCCTCTCGCCGTCCTTCCTGCCGCCCAATCTGTACGCCTTCCTGCCGCCCAATCTCCACACCCTCTTCTTTGGCTTCTTGATAAACCCGCGTTTGTTTCAATTCGCTCAAACCAAACATTTCTTCGATCTCCTTTCGACTGAGTTTGTCAAATTTATACACCAACACCGTTTCCATTAAGTCTACCAGCAGCCGCTGGCGGTTCGGCTCGGTCACGCTTTGCAGCCGTGTCCTCAGTTCAGAAACCCTGGTGGGTGCTTGTTGCACGGGACAGACGATCAAATCGATGAGCTGCACCCCAAGGGGTTTGCTGGTCACATCGGACAACTGATTTAAGGAAATAAGGGTGATGTTGGCAGACAATAGTTGATACTTGACGGGTAGTGCAGGCAGCAGGCTGGGACGGGCTACCCAAATCACAAAATGCCAGTTGGTTACGCGCTCGTTTTGGGCTAGGTAAAGGATGATCTCAGGCAGGGTGCGATCGTAGAAACGGCGGTCTTCCTGAAATTGCACTTCTATGAAGTAGGTGGGAAATTCAGGAGTATGGCTCTCAAAGACCCCATCGAGGCGAAAAGCGGTTTGTTTCACTTCTACAGAGGTGAAAGTGTAGTGCCGAGCGGTTTCACTCGGCTGACCAAGCACCTCAAAGAAGGCAGCGGGATATTCCTGAAGGAGGCGGTAGAAAATGGAGTCGGTTTTCATCTTTGACAAAAACGAAACCCCGATCCCTTTATGGTTGGGGCGGTAGGGTCGACACCGGCAGCACCTCATTGTGGGTTTGGCTGGACACCATTTGGGGGCGATCGCCCACCATGGCCCAGCGGCTGACGGCCCCCGAAGCCACCAATACCCGGCTGCCATCCACCAAGGTCACGTCGAGCAGGGCGCGATCGCGGGCGATCGCGTATTGGCCATCGGGGGATACCAGCACCTCATCAATTTGGTAAGAAAGGAATGAGGCTTGGGCCACCGCCTCCAGATTTTGGCGCAACTCCTGTTCATGGGCAACCTGCCCGAACAAGCGGACGCGCACCGTTTCGTTGTCCGCCAGAAAGCGGCTTTCATCCTCGGAATACACAAAGCGTGCCAGGGGCCGGACTAAGGCCGCGGCATCTTTGCGTTCCGTATCCCGTTGCATCTGTTGCAACAGCTCTCGGATTTCCGACTCCCCAAGCCGAAGCGGCTGGGTAGGCGGCACCTCAATGAACAATTGCGCTACGCTGGGGGTTACCGCGCGGCCCGGGGCGATCGGCTCCGCCCAAACCGGACTGGCCATCCCCAAACCGAGACAAATTCCCAAAACACTCCCACCCCAGTTGCCCACGGTCGTGCTCCAAATGCTTTATGGAAAAACTGTATCATGGCGGCGGAACCTCTATCTCTTGCTATGACTCCTCTGTTCTCGGTGATTTTGCCCTGTTACAACCACGGGATTTACCTACAGGAGGCGATCGCCAGCTTAGAGCAAAGCCAGGAAACCCGGTGGGAAGCCATCATCATCAACGACGGCTCCACCGATGGGGAGACCCTCGCCATTTTTGAGGAGTTGCGGCAGCGGGGGTATCGGGTACACGATCAAGCCAACGGCGGCCTCGCCTATGCCCGCAACGTCGGGATTGGCTTGGCCCAGGGGGAATATATTTTGCCGTTGGATGCCGATAACAAAATCCGGCCCCACTACCTGAGTCACAGTGCCGAGGTTTTGGCGGCCCGGCCGGAAGTGGGCGTGGTTTACGGCGATATGGAATTTTTTGGCGAGCAGATTGGGCGGTGGGAATTGCCGGAATTTTCGTTGTACCGGTTGCTGTTGGCCAACTTTATCGATGCCTGCAGTGTCTTTCGGAAAACCGTGTGGGCGCAGGTCGGGGGGTTTGATGAAAATATGCCCGATCGCCTCGGTTACGAAGACTGGGAATTTTGGTTGGCGGTGGCCGGCCACGGCTGGCAGTTTGCGCGAATTCCCGCCGTGGTGTTCGACTATCGGGTGCGCAGCGATTCCATGGTGGCCCGGTGCAAACAACCGGAAAATCAACAAAAATTGGTGCGGTATCTGTGCCAAAAACACCAAGCCCTCTACGCCCAATTTTTGCCCGATGTGTTGGCCGAGAAGGAATTTTTGTGGTTCCGGGAGCAAGAGCGGGCGGAAACCCTGCGGCAGCGGTTGCAGGTAGTGGAAACCCGTCTGGAAAAACTGGAACGGGCCTTCGTCCAGAGCGAAGAGGAACGGGCGGCCGCCCAATTGCTGGGCGATCGCCTGCAGGTGGAAGTAACCTACACCCGCGCCGAAGCGGCACAGTGGCGGGAGCAGGTACGGGCCATGGAGAGCAGCAAATTTTGGCGATTGCGGCGGCTGTGGTTTTGGCTCAAGCGGCGGTTGGGTTGGCGCGACCCCTAGCGATACACTGAAAGCCCCCCTCTGCGAGCAAAGTTGTGAGTCGTTCCGAGCCGCCCTTGGTCAGTTTGTGCGTGCCCACCTACAACGGGGCCCCCTACCTACGGGAAACCCTTTCCAGTGCCCTTTCCCAGACCTATCGCCCCCTCGAAATCCTGATTGGCGATGACGGCTCCACCGACGAAACCCTCCACATCCTGACGGAATTTCAGGAGCTGGCCGAGCGTCACGGCAAGACTCCGGTGCGGATTTGGCCCCATCGGCGCGATCGCCCAGCGGACAACTGGAATTTTTTGGCGGCGGAGGCCCGGGGAGTTTACCTCAAGTATCTGTTTCAGGACGATGTGTTGCATCCCGATTGCGTGGCCAAACTGGTGGTCCTCGCCGAAACCAATGACCGGTTGGGACTGGTGTTTTGCCGGCGGTCTCTCCAATCGGCTGTGCCCCTCCCCCCCGATTATGTAGCCCTGTACGGAGACGTGAGCCGGGGTTGGCATCGCCTCGCCGCGGTGCAATCGGGCCGCGACCTGTTGAGTGATGGGGGCTTTTGGCAAGAGCCGGCGAACAAAATCGGCGAACCCACCAACGTCTTGCTGCGACGGGAGACCTTTTGGCGGGTGGGGGGCTTCGATCGCGAATTGGTGCAGTTGGTGGATTGGGATCTGTGGTTACGGTTTTTGGGCCAGGGCTGGATCGGGTTTGTGCCGGAGGAACTGGCCGCCTTTCGGGTGCACGATCGCCAACTCAGCCACACCCATACCGAGAGCGGGGCCGCCCACCTCGACCTCGGCAAACTTTACCTCAAAATGCTTGCCCGGTACGACTTTCTGCCGGCGGCCGTCCAGCAGGAAACCTGGGTGCGGTTGGCTGCCCACCTCCAATCGCTCCATGAAGAAGTCCAACACCTGCGGCACCACAGTGCCACCGCCTACGATCGCCTGACCGCCACCGCCGCCGAACTGGCCCGCACCCAAACCCAATTCACATCCGAAATCGCCCTCCGCGATCGCCACCTGCAGGAAGCTCAAGCGGCCCTGACCGCAGCCTACGCCACCGGTCAAACCCTCCAAACCCAACTCACCGATGAACTGACGCGGCTGGGGGCCGAACTGGCTGCCATCCATACCGATCGGGCGCAACTGGGGCAGCAACTCCAGCAGATGCACACCCATCTCCAAACGGCTGCCGAAACCCTGCAAGCCCAAGCCGGGGCGATCGCCGCTTACCAAGCGCAGCTCACCGCCGCCCAGCACCAAATTGCCTTCATGGAAGCGAGTTTTTTCTGGAAACTGCGGAATCGCTGGTTTGCCCTGAAAGAGCGGCTTGGTATGAAATAATCGGGACGCAGATTCTACCCCCAAGCCCATGGCCTACCGCATCACCGAAAGCCAGGAACTCTACCACACCTACATCCTTGAAGACCCCGACCGCGGCGATCGCCTCGAAATCGTGCCGGAACGGGGGGGCATCGTCACCCGTTGGCGGGCCGCCGGCCAAGAAGTCTTTTACATGGACGAAGAACGCTTCCGCGATCCCAACCTGAGTATTCGCGGGGGGAACCCGGTACTGTTTCCCATCTGCGGCAACCTGACCGACGATCGCTACACCCTAGAAGATCAAACCTACACCCTCCCCCAACACGGCTTTGCCCGGAACCGCCCCTGGCAGGTCGTCGGCCAAAGCAGCGACGACACCGGCGCCCAACTCACCGTTGCCCTCACCAGCGCCCCCGAAACCCAAACCGGGTACCCCTTCGATTTTGAACTGCAACTCACCTACCGCCTGCAGGCCAACACCCTGACCACCACCGCCGCCGTCACCAACCCGGGCGATCGCCCCCTGCCCTTCTGTCTGGGGTTCCACCCCTATTTCCACGTCACCGACAAACCCACATTGCAGGTGGGTATTCCGGCGATCGAATGGGTCAGCAAAGCCGGCGAGCGGGGAGAATTCTTCGGCGAACTGGACTTTACCCAACCGGAAATCGACATTGCTTTTCCCCAACTGCAATCCAGCCAGGCCCACATCCAAGAAGGCGATCGCCGCCTGGAGATGGACTATGACCTAGACTTCTACAAAGTGTTGGTGTTTTGGACGGTTCAGGGGAAACCGTTCTACTGTTTAGAGCCATGGAGCGCCGGTCGCAACGCCTTCAATCCTGACCCGGAACAACCCGATCGCCGGCAATGGGTCAACCCCGGCCAAACCCGCACCAGCAACCTGCTATACCGCTTCACCGGCGGTGCCTAGACTTAAGGAGTTCCCCTCTCCCTTGCGGGGGGAGGGGAGCCGGCGCAAGAGCTTCCGCACAAACCACTAATCGGGGGAAGGGGTTTGCTTCTGACCGTGATGAAAGCGAATGCCCAAAAATACATCGTAGAGAAAGCCCCCCAAATCCGACAAACTTTGCAGCAGTCCCAGGGTTTGGGGCGACTCCCGCTCATCCAACAGCGGCTTCATCTCCCAATAGGCCTTTTGGTAGTAGTACCAAGGCACCGACGGCCACAGGTGATGCACCAAGTGGTAATTCTGCCCCAACAACAGAAGGTTGACCAAGGGGCTGGGATAAACCCGTGCATTCTTCCAGCGATCGCGTTCCTGGAAGGGGCGATGGGGCAAATAATCAAAAAACAGCCCCAACAACAAACCGACAATCCCTGCCGGCACAAACCAATAGCCCATGATGTACGACAAACACCCCAATTGATGGGCCACCACCAGCGCCCCAATTTGGGTCATGCGGGTGAGCAACCATTCCAGCAGCTCGTATTTGCGCCACAGACGGCGTTGGAAAAAATACATCTCGTGGTAGAAAAACCGCACCGCCACCAACCAGAGGGGCCCGCCCGTCGAGACAAAGTGATCGGGGTCGTTTTCCGGGTCGTTGACGTGAATGTGGTGCTGAATGTGTACCCGCGTAAACACCGGATAGACAAAGCCCAAAGCCCAGGCGGAAGCATGGCCGATCGCTGCGTTCCAGAATCGATGGCGGTGGGCCACTCCATGGGAAGCATCGTGGATGGCTGTCCCCAAGACGTGCAACACCAGCAAATTGACCAAGAAAACCAGGGGATGGGGCCACTGCCACCACCAGTACCCCATCGTTGACAAAGCGGCTGCCCCGAATGCCCCCAACGTCAGCCCCACCGTTGGGTTGAATCCCCCAGGAGCCCCCATCAACGCTAGGGGAGCCATCGGGGTCTTGCCCACTTGCTGCATGCCTTACTCCTAAACCAACCCCAGTATACGTTACAAATCGTTGCAAAATGCCCCTACGGTCTCACCAACGACACCAAACCGGTGACTACCAAGACCAAAGCCCCCAAAAACGCCCACGACAGCCCAAATCCCGCCAATACAATCGTGCCATCGTCTTCGAGCAAGCCAAAGCCCGTGACAAAATCCCCATGGCGGGCACCGTGTTGGTTCCTGGAATCGGCAAAATCATCGCGATCGCCATGAGGGCCACCGCACCACTATCCGCCCTGACCGACACACTCCGGCCAACCGCGGTTGGGTCAGCTTTTCCAGACGATACAACCAGGGTAAGGCCTCCGGCAACACCCCCGCCAAAGCCGTCCGGGCGATCGGGCACCGCCAGCGGCAGCCAGGGACTGGGGCGACCCACCAACCATTGCAGCGCCAGAATCAACACCACCACACCAAACGGCGTGGAATACCCCGACGCCGGTATGGGCAAAGCCGACGGCAACGACAGCAACACAAACAACAGCCCAAAGGCGCGATCGCCTGCCGTGGGCAACACCTGTCCCGGGTCTTCCCCCACGGTCAGTTCCTGCAAGTCGGCGGAGAGTTTGGCCATTTTTTTTGCGGTATGCTGAACCCAATGCTCGTTTATGGTAGCGGCTTGAATCCCATTCCCGTCCCGTCCCCCATTCACTACGAACTGCTGCTGCAATTGTTGGAGCGGCAGACCCTCCCCGCCCTGGAATCCGCCCAGCAGGATGTCCAGCACGGCAAAGCCGTCGCCGAGTTGCTGCCGGATGTGCAGCAAGCCCTGATCCTGTTGCGCAAGGCCGCCTCCATTCAACGCCAACTCGAAGCCGATTGTGCCTACCGGGGACTGCCCATCACCCACCGTTGGGCCCTCAACGAAACCACCCAGACCACCCCTTTGGCCTGGGAGTCCACCGGCAACCCGGAAAGTAAAGTGGAAAATAGCTCCAGCAATGGGCAATCCCTTTGTGCCCCAACCCCTTAAAATTTTCCCGTTGACGGTATTGATGGTGAACCAAACCCATTGCTGTTCCTACTAAAACCAAGACACAAAGAGCCGTAGCGAGTCACCAAGATCAATAGGGCGATGAATTTTATGGAAAAAGACCCTGTACGCAAAGACCCTGAACTCAAACACCCTGAATTCAAGGTGCGAGCCGAAGATGTTGGCTTGGCCTACTTCTGGTTACGGATCATCGTGGGGGTGAACTACTTTAACCATGGTTTTGTCCGCCTCGGGAACCTGACGGGTTTCGCCGATGCTATGGCCGAACGCTTCAAGGATACGTTTTTGCCTTCGGGTTTGGTGTGGATCACGGGGCTGGCGGTCTCCCCCGTGGAATTGGTGGTGGGTCTGTTGATTACGGTGGGCTGGTTCACCCGCTCGGCCCTGGTGGCCACCTTCGCCCTGATGCTGGTGTTGATGTACGGTGTCACGCTACTTCAAGATTGGGATACGGCCAGCAGTCAATTGGTTTACGACTTGATCTTGTTTGTGTTGTTGGCCGGCCTGGGCTACAACCGCTGGGCGATCGACAATTGGCTCCAGACCCGGCAAACCCAGCGCGACTTCCCTCCCGATCCACCCCTGCCGGGCACTCCCCGTCGCCGTACCCGCCGCTCCCAATGGGTTTAGTTGGGAGTTTTCCTGGGAATTGAACGGTGGATTTGCTGGTGTATCTAGCTGGGTAAACTTAGCTGGGAAAAGCACATATCCGTGTGTGCCTGTACTGTATGTCAACTGTATGTCATCAGTGCACGACCTATTGCTGCGTGACTTATAGTCGTTTCAGATAAAAA
>DMPD01000234.1 GCA_003456125.1 Cyanobacteria bacterium UBA8156
CCTGGGCAGCGGGGTGGGGTTGGGGGTGGCAGGGTCGGCGTTTCAACTGGCCCTGCTGTCGTTGACCGTCGGCGAAAACCTGTGGGTGTACTTTATTTTGCGCACCACCAATTTCATCGCTTGGCTGGGGTTCGATCGCCCGGAGGTGATTTGGGTGCAAGCCCTGACCGTCGTCAGTTTAGCCACCAGCAGCGCCGTGTATTTGCTGTTAATCCATGGGGTCGCCTGGTTGTTGTTCGATCGCATCGGCCACGCCATTCCCGCCCCTCCGCCCTGGATCGCCGCCTGGTTGCGTTAGGCAAATCTCCGGCGTAGGGATAAGACCACCGCCGTAAACGCCAAACAGAGACCAGCGGATACGGCCCACTCCGCCGGCGTGGGGGGAAAAACCAGCCAGAAGCCCTTGTCTTTAATGAGCGCCGAGAAGCTCGAAACGCAAAAGGGCATGGCGAACAACCGAAAGGTTTGCCACTTGTCCTGAAGCACCGTGGCGAAGCCCCCAACACTGAGAATCAAAGCCACACCAATCAGGGCGCTGATGCCGAGGGAATTCAGCCAGAGGTGCCAAGAAGCCTCGAAGTGATGGCAGACGGTCGATACCCACCACAGCAGATAGCACCAGAGCACCAGCTTGCCATTGGGGAGGCGGGCCAGGTAGCGGGCCACCGGTATTCTTCGCAGCATCGCACCACGCATGAAGAATGAGGTTGTGATTGGGGAACCGCGGCCCGGATCCGGCGGGGAGCATCTCCACCCATTAGGGCCATCTGGAACTTAGGGTACCGCACAGACCGTTAAAACGGCGGGGAGTCGACCACGGCCGGCGAGGAGAGAAACTGCAAACGGAGGGTACCCCCCTTTTCTGGGGAGAGGGGAACGGTGATGTCCGGTTCGCTGAGGGGAGCCAACGCCGCCAACAAAGCGCGCAGATGGGGGGTGCTGTCGCCGCTTTCTAGGTACAGCCGATCCGCCAAGTCCGCCAGCCGTTGCCAAACTCCGTACAACTTCACCGTGAGTTGTTCCACTTGGGCCGCCGTGGCCGTGAACTCCGTGGTGGTTTTCAGGGCATCAATGCGCAGGGCTTCGGTGAGGGCCCCTTCCAAATCCACCGCCGTATTGTCCAGGGAACGCAGCTGGGGGATGGCTTCCAGATAGCGTCGCAACCGTTGGGCCTCGCCAGTGACCTGCTTCACGGTGTCCACATCGGGATTTTCGGCGATCGCCGCCTGCAGCGAAGACTGGTGGGTCAGAGGCAATTTTTCCAACTCGCGGGCCAGGGGTGCCACATAGCGGGCGGGCAAGACCTGGGCCGCTGCCTTCGACTTCACCGCGGGGGGCAACACCTCCGAAGAGACGGCTACCCATTCATCTTCAAGGCGACGCACCTGCCGCCGGTCGATGCGATCGCCTTGGCGGGCGGATTCCACCACCAGGTGCCGGACTTCCGGATCGGCGTTGGCGGTGGCGACAAAAGCACGTTTGCTGAAATTTTGGAGGGTGGAGGATTCCAGGGATTCGGTGGCCAGGATGGCATCGGCGCTTTCGGCCAGGGCCATGGCTTCGTAGGCCTGTTGTTTGCTGATTTCCCGTTCCGCCAACCACTGGGCAAAACCCAGGCCTCCCGGGCGCTGTTCGCGATCGCGCACCACCCGCAAAATCCGACCGCGCCAGATTTCCGTCTCCAAATCCAGGCGATCGCAGAGTTGCCAAGCCGCCTCAACCGCTCCATAGAATTGACCGGGCAACAGGGTTTCATCGGTCGGATCGGGCAGGCGGATGGCAAGGGGGGAATCGGTCATGGTTGACGACATAGGCAGGGCTTTCTATTCTATAGGAGCGCAAGCGGAGGCACCGGCATGAAGGGAATACGGGAAGGACTGCTCGGTCTCACCGTTTTGGCGGGGGCGGCGGCGGTAGGGGGGTTGTTTTTGTGGGTACGGGGCAGCCAACTGCAGGGCGCGCGGTTTCACTTTTTCGCCCAGTTTGCCGATGTGGCCGGTCTGGACGTGGGATCGCCGGTGCGGTTTCGGGGGGTGCGCATCGGTCGCATTGCCGGCTTTGAACCGGGGACGGGGGGCGTACGGGTCAAAATCAACTTGGAGCGGGGGGATTTGGCGATTCCCCGGGAATCCCGGATTGAAACCAACCAGAGCGGTTTTATTGGCACCACCACCATCGACATTGTGCCCAAACCAAACTTGGAAATAGCGGAGGGCCTATCCCCATTGGCCGCCGATTGCGATTCCGCCGTGGTGATTTGCCAAGGGGATGTGGTGCCCGGCGGGATCGGCGTGAGCTTCAACGAAGTTTTGCGGCAAACCAGCGCCGCGATCGCCCAATTCAACGACAGCCAATTGCTGCAAAAATTGGATGCGGCCTTGGTCAGTGCCGAGGAAGCGGCCCAGAGCGTGAAAAAACTCAGCGATTCCACTTCTCGGATTGTGGGACTGGTGGAAGCCCCGTTGAACCAGTTTGAACAAACCACCACCCAATTCAGCGACACCGCCGAGGCGATCGCCGCGACCGCCGGGGACATTAGCCGCGTAAGCCGGAGCGCCGAGGAAATTCTCAGCGAGAACAAAGCGCGCCTGGCAACCACCCTCGAAGGCATTCAAGCCGCCACAAAAGAAGCCCAAACCCTGATGGCGGCCGCCCAACCCCTGCTCGCCGACGGAACCTTTGTGGCCAATTTGCAAAAGCTCTCGGAAAATGCGGCAGCCACCGCTGCCAATCTGCGCCAACTCTCGGTGGAAGTGAACAACCCCACCAGCTTGACGGCCCTGCGGGAGTTGTTGGACTCCGCCCGGGCCACCTTCGCCAACACCCAGAAAATTACCGCCGATTTGGACGAACTGACGGGCGATCCCCAATTTCGGAGCAACATTCGGCGCTTGGTGAACGGCCTGAGCAGCTTGGTCTCTTCCGGCACCCAAAACCTACCCAGCACCTACGCCTTCGCCACCCCGGAACCCATGGGGCCCCCCACCCCCAAATTCACCGCCGAAGAACCCGCCCGCTGATTTGGGAATGGCCCTCAGCCGCTCCCCCGGCATGGGAGAGGGGAGTTTCGAGGTTGCCTGCCAAAGCCTTCGCCCCCGCAGGAGCGAGATTTCGGGCAAGGGGGAAAGGGCAACCAAATTTTGGTTAATTTCAATATAATATGGAGTAGGATTATTGTACTCCTCACAATTTTGCCCATGTTTGCCCAAGCTGTAGCCCCCCGGCCCACACTGCCCGCCGATTTGCCAAGGGCGATCGCCCTGCTCAAGC
>DMPD01000323.1:0-559 GCA_003456125.1 Cyanobacteria bacterium UBA8156
TCGGCGATTTGACCGGGCCCCAAGACCATCTCCGTCACACGCGGCCGGTGCTGCGGGAGCGGCGGGATGCGGCCGTGGCGGCGTTCCGGGCGATCGGCTGGGAAGCGGCGGCACCGGCGGCCACCCTGTATTTGTGGGTGCCGATTCCAGGGAGAAAACCCGCGCTGGCTTTTTGTCAAGACTTGGTCAAAACCACGGGGGTGGCCCTGGCACCGGGGAGCGGGTTTGGGTCGGCGGGAGAAGGGTACGTGCGGTTGGCCCTGGTGCAGCCCCCAGCGATTTTGCGGGCGGCGATCGCGGCGATCGGCAAATTTCAGTGATAAATTACAGAGTAACTTGTGCGGCAAACCCAATGGAATCCCAACAGTGGTGGTTGGCCTCGGGGTGGGAACACAGCAGCGGCAGCGTGAAACCCACGGGGGAAGTGGCGAAGGTCGACGGTTTGTACATTCACTTTACGAGCGGCTTGCGGCTGGCCAGCGACAACAACGCCGCGTTTCCAACGCGGGAGGCGGCGGTGGCGTTTTTGTCCCAGAAGCTGGCCGAGCGCTGCGAAGCC
>DMPD01000323.1:886-1124 GCA_003456125.1 Cyanobacteria bacterium UBA8156
GCTGGCCGAGCGCTGCGAAGCCTGCGTCGAACGGATTCGAGCACTGGAACGCCAATTGGCAGAGGCCCGCGATCGGCAAGTAGAAGCAGAGGACGATGCCGCCTACTTTGCCCAGCAGGCAGCCCAGACCCCAACCGGCAGCATTTGGTCGCGGTGGGAAGTGGAGTTGCGATCGCGCTATGCCCGTTAGGCTTACAATGAGGGCGTTTTGCGGCCATGGGCTTGGATGTATGGGCTT
>DMPD01000323.1:1450-7481 GCA_003456125.1 Cyanobacteria bacterium UBA8156
GCTTGGATGTATGGGCTTGGATGTATGGGCTTGGATTTAGCGGAGTACCTGAAGACGCGGCAGCAGGAAGTCGAAGCAGCCTTGGATCGGGCGATCGCCGTGGTCTATCCCGAAACGTTGTTTGAGGCGATGCGCTACTCTCTGTTGGTGGGGGGCAAGCGGCTGCGTCCCATCCTGTGTTTGGCCGCCTGTGAACTGGCCGGCGGCGAGCGCCAACAGGCCATGGCGGTGGCCTGTGCCCTGGAGATGGTGCACACCATGTCGTTGATCCACGACGATTTGCCGGCCATGGACAACGATGATTTGCGGCGCGGCCAACCCACCAATCACAAGGTGTACGGCGAGGCCATGGCCATTTTGGCGGGGGATGCCCTGTTGGCCTACGCTTTTGAGCATGCGATCGAAGGTACCTTAGCGGTCTATCCCGAAATTCCGCCGGCGCGTCTGTTGCGGGTGGCCAGCCGGTTGGCCCGGGCGATCGCCGGCCACGGGTTGGTGGGGGGGCAGGTGGTGGACTTGGCTTCGGAGGGGCAGCCGAATGTGACCGCCGAAACCCTGGAATTTATTCACACCCACAAAACCGGGGCGTTGTTGGAGGTGGCGGTGTTGAGCGGGGCTTGGGTCGCCGGGGCCAGCGAAGAATTGAGTGCAGCCCTCCGCCGGTACGCCGCGGCGATCGGGTTGGCGTTTCAGATTGTGGACGACATTTTGGATTTGACCGGCACGGCCGAGGAATTGGGGAAATCCCCCGGCAAAGACGCGGCGGCGCAAAAGATGACCTACCCGCGGTTGTGGGGGATCGCGGCTTCACAGGCCAAGGCGGATGCGTTAATCGCCGAAGCCAAAGCGGTGTTGGCGCCCTACGGCGCAGCCGCCCAGCCGTTGCAGGCTTTAGCAGATTTCATTATCCATCGGAAGAACTGACCGGATCCAACCATGGCAGACCCGACGATTGTTTTGGGAAACCGCATTTTGTGGGGAGCCGTGGCCGCTAGCCTCAGCGCCCAGAGCCTCAAATTGATCCTGGTGTTGGTACAAGAGCGGGCCTGGCGACCCCGGGTGTTGTTTGAGACCGGCGGCATGCCCAGTTCCCATTCGGCCTTGGTGACGGCTTTGGCCGCAGGGATTGGCAAAACCCAGGGCTGGGATAGTCCCGCCTTTGCGATCGCCACGGTGTTTGCGATTGTGGTGATGTACGACGCCACGGGCATTCGCCGGGCGGCGGGCAACCAAGCCAAGGCCATCAACCAAATCGTGAGCGAGGTGTTGGCCCCCCACCACGATTTGGGGATCGATCCCCTCAAGGAATTGTTGGGGCACACGCCGTTGCAGGTGGTGGTGGGCTCCCTCTGGGGTTTGGCGATCGCCTGGTTTGGGATTTAAGTGTTGATTTTGGTAAACGGGGCGGTACGCTCAGGTAAAAGTGTGTGGGCGGAGCATTTGGCCCAGCAGAGCGGGTTGCCGGTGACCTATGTGGCCACGGCGATGCCCGACCCTGGGGATGCCGAGTGGGCGGCCCGGTTGCAGGCCCATCGCGATCGCCGGCCGGCCCATTGGCAGACCCAAGAGGTGCCGTTGCATCTGGTGGAGGCGTTGACGGTGGAGAGTCCGCCCCAATGTTTGGTGGTGGATGCCTTGGGCACCTGGGTCGCCAACCGCTTGGCTTGGGATTGGGACACCTGGCGAGGGGAAGTCCAGCGCCTGGTGGCGATCGCCCGGGAGAGTCCCCACACCCTCATTATGGTGGCGGAAGAAACGGGGTGGGGGGTGGTGCCGCCCTACGAGAGCGGTCGCGCCTTTCGCGATCGCTTGGGAAACCTCAGCCGGGAGTTGGGGCGCGTCGCCGATCGGGTATATTTGGTTGTCGCCGGGCACGTCTTGGATTTGCGGTTGTTGGGAACACCTTTGCCGGAGTTTTTATGAACCGGTCGATCAACGGGTCTATACACAGAACATTGGCCCTGGGAGCGTTGGTGGTGCTGGTCGGCCCGGTGGCCGCCGTAGGGGTCGAACAGGGGGACGTGGTCGAGCTGAACGGGGTGACCGCCAAGGCCCAGTGGTGGCGGCGACCGGAGGGTTTTTATATTGAAGAAAGCTGGTTTGAGGGGGTGTTGGGGGGGGAGCTCCTCAGCAGCGAGCGGGTAGAGCAACAGCGGGTGAAGTGGTATTCCAGTCCGTTTTTTGTGGGTACGCGGCACGATCGCCCGGTGCGCTTCCGGTATTTCAATCTGCAACCCCTGCTTGAAAGCTGGGCCCCCACGGTGCGGGGCAAGGTTTTGCGTTTGACGACGCCGGCTGTGGCCGTTACCGCCCTGCGGCGCAGTCCTCAGCCCTGGGGCGATCGCCTGGCTTTGGATTTGAGCGGGCCGGCTCCATGGCAACTGAGCCGGGAAGGGAACACCGTCACGCTGGTGGTGGGGGCCGAGGGCAGTGCGGGTCTGGGGGAAGGTGCAGGCATCGGCAAGCTGGTGGAAACCCTGGCGGTGCAAACCCGCAGCCGCCAAACCCAGCTGCGGCTGGGGGTCAAACCGGAAGCCGTGGTGCAGGTGGCCACCTTGGCCGATCCTCCCCGCCTCATTGTGGATGTGCGCAGCGAGGTGGTTGCCAACGATCGCGAGATTGCCTGGGCCGAGGGCCTCCGCTACCGCGAGCAGACGGTGACGACCGGCACCGGGCGTGCTTTCCCCAGCCAAACCCTGGAAATCAACCTGCGGCAGCCGGGCTTAAAACTGCGGCCCCTCTGGAACCGAACCACGGGCATGGTGGGCACCATGACCCTGCCATTGTTGGCCGATCGCAACGGTGTGGCCGCCGCCTTGAATGGTGGCTTTTTCAACGTGAACCGACAGTTGCCGGTGGGCCCGGTGCGGTTTGAGGGGCGCTGGTTGGCGGGCCCGGTGCTGGAGCGGGGGGCGATCGCCTGGAACGACGAAGGACAAGTGGCAATCGAGCGGCTGCGGTACCAAGAAGAAATTGTCGTGGGCGAGCGGGTGGTACCCTTAGCCGAACTCAACAGCGGTTACGTGCGGGCCGGCATCGCCCGGTACACGCGGGACTGGGGCACCGTGTATCGCCCCCTGACGGACAACGAAACCATTGTGACCGTGCAACCGCAAAACGGGGCTTTGCGGATCGGGGCGCGGCAAGCGGGGGGTGCTGCCGGTACACGGGCTTTTGCCATTCCCCCCAACGGCTATTTGCTGGTGGCCCGCAATGCCGGCGAAGCTTTGGCGGTGCTGACCGAAGGGGCTGCCGTACAAGGCACCGCCCGCACCGTACCGCCGGTGTTTAGCGAGTTGCCCTACGGGTTGGGGGGCGGTCCACTGCTGTTGAAAGAAGGGCAAACGGTCTTAGACACCAACCGCGAGGGTTTTCGGCCACCCTTCGATCGCCAGGGAGCGCCCCGCAGCGTGGTGGCCACCACCGTCAACGGCACCCTGTTGTTGACCGCCATTGGGGGCACGCCAACCCTCCTCGAAACCATTGAGGTGTTGCGGCAACTGGGGGCCCACAACGCCCTGAACCTGGATGGCGGTGGCTCCAGCACCCTGTACCTGGGCGGTCGGGTACGCAATCGGCGACAACTGCGGCCCATCCACAACGCCCTGGGGATTGTGTTGGCACCGCCGCCCCTCGAATCCTTCTAAGGAAAACCGTGAGCGACATCCCCCCACTGCGCGATCGCCTGCGGGCCGAAGATTGGGCCGGGGCCCTGGCCCTGGCTCCCGACCTCTGGTGGCAGGGCATCGCCTATTTGGTAGCCGGCGAAGAAGAAGCCGCCCAAACCGCTTGGCTCGCGGCGATCGCCGACCTATCGGCAACGGACGGGATGGCCCAACAAAGCCGGTTGGCCGACCTCCTGGGTACCGAGAGCGCCCATTGGCGGGAATTGGGGTATGGCACCCGCGCTTGGCTATTGAGCCGCTATGCTTGTGAAATGGCGCCGACCCCAGCCAATTGGGCCCAAGCGGTGGCCGATGCCCTGGCGGCGGGTCTGGACACCTGGGAAGAAGACCTGGAGCACGTCACCGGCGAGTTCCCGGCCTTGGCCCTAACGCTGTTGTTGACCGTACCCGATCGCCCCGTCGCCCAACGGTTCTTGCACCCTTACCGAACCCAACCGAGCTTTCAGGAACAGGTGTTGGCTCGGCTGTTGCCCCAATTGCTGGCGGTACCCCTCCCCCAGCCCCTAGCGATCACCCGGTGCTGGGCCGAATTTTGTGCCGAAGTGGGGCCCCATCGTCCCGACGTGTTGGCCACCCTCGCCAACTACTACCAAAACATTGGTGAGAATGCCGTTAGCGTGCCCTACGCCGAAAGGTTGTGGCACCTCAGCACCACTCCTCCCCAGCAGGTGGCCGCCAGTTACCTTTGGGTGCGGGGATTGATGCAGGCCGGCGGCCGGTTTAGCGAAGCAGCCACCGTGTACGAACGCTACCAAGCCGCCGCCCAAGCCGTTTTGGCCCAAGACCGGGCGTTGCCCACCCCCGAACTCCTCAGCTTCATGACCGCCGGGGCTTTTCACCTCTACTTTGGCGATCGCCCCCAACCCACCCATACTTTTTTCCGCCAACTGGGAGAGTTCGGGCAACGGCATTTGCAGCAACGGTACGGTGTATTTTTGCCCCACAAACCCCAAGGCGATCGCCTGCGGGTGGGTTATTTGTCGGAGTGTTTCCGGCGGCATTCGGTGGGGTGGTTGGCCCGCTGGTTGCTGCGGCACCACGATCGCCAAGCCTTCGAGGTTTTCACCTACTCGCTGATCCCCACCGGCGACGACCTCCACCAAGATTTTGCCGCCCACAGCCACTTGGTGCCCCTGTCCTTGGCCATGCCCATTGCGGAAATCGCCACCCGGATTCAGCAAGACGGTTTGGATATGTTGGTGGACTTGGATAGCTTGACCTCTAGCCACGGCTGCGGCGTGATGGCCCTGCAACCGGCCCGCCATCAACTCACCTGGTTGGGCAGCGATGCCGCCGAAGTGCCCGCCGTCGAGGGCTTCCTTGCCGATCCCTACGTCCTATCGCCGGAAGCCGCCCAAGCCTACGGCAATACCCCCAAAATCCTGCCCCAAACCTATATCGCCGTCGATGGCTTTGAAGTGGGAGTGCCCAACCGTCGCCGCCGCGATCTGGAAATTCCCGAAGAGGCCGTGGTGTACTTCAGCGCCCAAGCCCCCTACAAACGCCATCCCGACACCTTCCGGCGGCAAATGCAAATCCTCAAAGCCGTACCCGACAGCTACTTTGTCCTGAAGGGGGGCGATCGCCACGTTCTGGAACAATACGCCACGGCGATCGCCCTCGAAGCAGGAGTCAATCCCCAACGCTTGCGGGTTTTGGCTGGCGATCCCAGCGAAGAAATCCACCGCGCCAACCTGGCGATCGCCGACGTGATCTTGGATACCTATCCCTACAACGGCGCCACCACCACCCTCGAAGCCCTGTGGCTGGAAATCCCCTTGGTAACGCAAGTGGGGCAGCAGTTCAGCGCCCGCAACAGCTACACCATGCTGGTCAACGCCGGCATCCGCGAAGGCATCGCCTGGAGTCCCGAAGAATACATAAACTGGGGCATTCGCCTGGGGGAAGACCGGGAACTCCGGCAGCACATCCGAGCAAAACTCCGACTCAGCAAACAGAGCGCCCCCCTCTGGGACAGCCGCACCTTTGCCCGCCATGTCGAAGACCTCTATCGGCAAATGGCTGCCTAGCTCCTACTTTCCCCTCTCCCGTTCGGGGAGAGGGGTCGGGGAATATCAAGCCTCGATCTTTTTCAGCCAGCTAAACATCGCCCGCAGGTCTTTGCCCACCGCTTCGATCGGGTGTTCCGCCTCTTGGCGGCGCATGGCCGTAAACCCAGGCTTGCCCGCTTGGTTTTCCAACACAAACTCCCGCGCAAATTGTCCCGATTGGATCTCGCTCAAGATTTTGCGCATTTCCGCCCGGGTGGCATCGTTCACAATGCGGGGGCCGCGGGTATAGTCGCCGTATTCCGCCGTGTTGGAAATGCTGTAGCGCATGTTGGC
>DMPD01000325.1:0-693 GCA_003456125.1 Cyanobacteria bacterium UBA8156
TTCGCGCGTGTGCTCTTCCGATCTAAAAGTCGATGAAACCCTCCACGATTTGTACAAGCGGGGGTTGTTGTTTGTGGGCAATCGGGCCCACGATGGCGCGGTGATCTACACCCCTTGTTGATTGGATTATGAGTTACAACCTGCGCATCGCCGACATGGTCGAGAGCGATCGCCCCCGGGAGCGGTTGTTGGCGGAGGGGGCGGCGGTCCTGTCCACGGCGGAATTGTTGGCGTTGTTGTTGGGGACGGGGCAGGGCCCCGGCAAACTCTCGGCCTTGGGGTTGGGGCAACTGTTGTTGAAAACCTTTGGGCAAGACCACAGCGATCCCGCCGCCGGCCTGCAGAATTTGGCCCCGGCCCAATTGACGGCGATTGCGGGGGTGGGCCCGGCCAAAGCGGCCACCGTTTTAGCCGCCATTGAGTTGGGGAAGCGGGTGTTTTATGCTCGCCCCCCCGAAGCCACCGACATCACCGATCCGGCCAGCGCCGCCGCCGAGCTGAGTCGGGATTTGATGTGGGAAGAACGGGAAAAACTGGCGGTGTTGTTGTTGGACAACCGCAACCGCATCTTGAGTCGGCGGATTTTGGCGATCGGCACCGTGAACGAAGCGTTGGCTTCCCCCCGGGAGATTTTCCGGGAGGCCCTCAAACACAATGCCGTGAAATTGATTGTGGCCCACAACCATCCTTCGG
>DMPD01000325.1:1013-4021 GCA_003456125.1 Cyanobacteria bacterium UBA8156
TGGCCCACAACCATCCTTCGGGGAACACCGAACCCAGCGAAGCCGATCGCGAATTGACGAAGCAACTGTTGCAGGCGGCACAGTTTCTGGAATTGCCGTTGTTGGATCACCTGATTTTGGGCAAAGGTCGGTTCACCAGTATGCGGGAGACCACCCCCCTCTGGCACGGCTTGGGCTGACCCCATCGCTAAGATAGGAAACAATCCCATCCGCACCCATTTGTTGTGACTCCTGAGGAAGCCTTGCGATCGCACCGGTGGTGCAAACTGATTGTCGGGGCCAGTTACCACCATGTCCCCGCCATTCGGAATTTGGCTTTGGTGTACGGTTTGGCCGGGGTGAGTTGCCTGGATGTGGCGGCCGACCCGGCGATCGTGCGGGCGGCTTTGGCCGGTCTGGATGTAGCCCAACGGTGGGGCATGCCCCACCGGCCATGGTTGATGGTGAGCCTCAACGATGGCGAAGACCCCCACTTTCGCAAGGCTGTGTTTGAGGGCGATCGCTGCCCACCGGATTGTGCCCAGCCCTGTCGCCCGGTGTGTCCCACCCAGGCTATTGGTTGGTTACAGAATGGGACGGGGGAGTGGTTGGGGGTCACAGCGGATTTGTGCTACGGCTGTGGGCGGTGTTTGACCGTGTGCCCCCCCCAACGGATCGAGACGGTACCGCAAACCTACGATCCCTTGGCGTTGTGGCGGGGGCCCCTGGGTTCCGAAATTCAGGCGATCGAGATTCACACCCAACCCGATCGCGAAACCGCCTTTGCCGAATGCTGGGCCCGGTTGGCCCCCGTGATTCCCCAATTGCGGGCGGTTTCCGTGAGTTTTCCCGATCTGCCTGACCTGGAGTCGGCCCTGCGGGCGCGGTTGGCGGCCATGCATCCCTTTCCCGAACACCTGATTTGGCAAGTGGATGGCCGGCCCATGAGCGGCGACATTGGGCGGGGCACCTCCCACGCCGCCGCGAAGCTGGGGACCCGGGTCTTGGCCATGGGCTTGCCGGGGTTTGTGCAATTGGCCGGCGGCACCAACGATCGCACCCCTCAGGATTTGGCTGCCGCTCCCGCCTTGGCAGGGGCGGCCTTCGGCGGCTACGGTCGGACGTTGGTGGCCGATTTGTTGGCACGGGGTGGCGACCATCTGGAAACCGATGCCGAAGCTTTCACCGCGGCGATCGCCCGGGCTAAGCAGCTGGTGACCGCCGTTCAGGGGGGGACTCCCCCATCCCCACCGCAAATTTGTTATCCTGCGTAGGGAACGAACAGATAGGCATGACGGACGCCAGCCGCCGCGAAGTTATCGACAACCTAGAATTGTTGCTGCCCCTGCTGCCCGATCGCCTGCGCCGGGCGGTGGAAGGCCAGGGTAACCTGGAAAACTTGGTAGAGGTCGTCTTGGATTTGGGACGATTGCCGGAAGCCCGCTACAGCGATTCGGCGATGTACCTGACCACCGAACCGGTTGCCCAGGTCGAAATTGATGAGTGTGTGCAGCGGGTCGGTTATTTCAGCGGGGACAACCGGGCCGGCATCGAGCGCACGCTGCACCGGATCAGCGCCATTCGCAACCGCCAAGGCAAAATCATTGGTTTGACCTGTCGGGTGGGTCGGGCCATCTACGGCACGGTGGAAATGATTCGGGATCTGGTGGAAACCGGCCAATCGTTGCTGTTGTTGGGGCGGCCCGGGGTGGGGAAAACCACGGCCCTGCGGGAAATTGCCCGGGTATTGGCGGACGATCTGGGCAAACGGGTGGTGATCATCGACACCTCCAACGAAATTGCCGGCGACGGCGATATTCCCCACCCGGCGATCGGGCGGGCCCGGCGGATGCAGGTGGCCAAGCCGGAGTGGCAGCACCAGGTGATGGTGGAAGCGGTCGAAAACCACATGCCGCAGGTGATTGTGATTGACGAAATCGGCACCGAGTTGGAGGCTTTGGCCGCCCGGACGATCGCCGAACGGGGGGTGCAACTGGTGGGTACCGCCCACGGCAACGCCTTGGCCAACCTGATCAAAAACCCCACTCTCTCCGATTTGATTGGCGGCATTCAGTCCGTGACCCTCGGCGACGAAGAAATGCGGCGGCGGGGACTATCGCAAAAAAGCATCTTGGAGCGCAAGGCCCAACCCACCTTCGAGATTGCGATCGAGATGTGGGAGCGGTACCGCTGGGCGGTGCACCAAGATGTAGCCACCACCATCGACAGTCTGTTGCGGGGCCGGGATCCCGGCCGCCAAATCCGTACCGTTGGCCCCGACGGCCAGCCTGTCATTACGGAGGAAGTACCGGAGTCCCCGGAAATCCTGAAAAATGCCGCTCCCAAGGGCTGGCGGGCAGCCGGGCGGATGCAGCCGTTGCCCTTGACCCTGGATCGCCCGGCCCCCCACAATGGCAACGGGAACGCTGCCGAAGAGCCGGTCAAAGTGTTTTTGTATGCCGTCAGTCGCCACCAAGCGGAACAGGCGATCGCCAGTTTGGCCCTGCCGGTGGAAATTGTCCGGGATGTGGACGAAGCCGATGCGGCCCTGGCGTTGCGATCGCACGTGCGGAACCATCCCCGCCTGCGGCAGATGTTGGAGGATCATACCCTGCCCATTCACACCGTCAAAGGCAACGCCATTCCCCAAATTGCCCGGGGGTTGCGGCGGCTGTTGCACCTCGATGAGCCGGCCGATACGGATTCCGACTTGAACCTGTTTGCCTACGGCGACTCCGAAGATGAAATGGAAGCCCTCGAAGAAGCCCGCTTAGCCGTAGAGCAAATCGTGATTCCCAAAGGGCAAACCGTGGAGTTGTTGCCGCGATCGTCCTTCATTCGGAAAATGCAACACGAGCTGGTGGAGCGTTACAACCTCCATTCCGAAAGTTTTGGCGCCGAACCCAACCGCCGTCTGCGGGTGTATCCCAAGTAATCCTCCATCCATAGTTTCCCCATGAATCTGCCGGTGAATCAATAAATTGGGACGGGGGACACCATCTTTCTTGTTTTATAGTCGTTTCGGATAG
>DMPD01000267.1 GCA_003456125.1 Cyanobacteria bacterium UBA8156
CCCAAATGGGGATCGAACAAGCCACCCCAAAACATGGCCTTGGCCACCAACAGCCAAGCCCCCACCCCCAACAACATCAGGTGAATGCCGAGGATCGTGGTCATCTTGCGCCCGTCTTTCCAGTCGTAGGCAAAAAAGCCCGCAAAGGAGTTTTCCGCCGGCAACACATCCGGAGTCAGCAAGGCATGAAACAGACCGCCAGCCCCCAACACTGCCGCCGAAATCACATGCAAAACCCCCACCACATAGTAGGGATAGGTGTCGGTGATCACCCCCCCTTCCCCCACGCCAGCCCCCAAACTGGCCATGTGGGGCAGCAAAATCAACCCTTGGGCAAACACCGGCACTTCCGCCCGGTACCGCGACAACTCAAACAATGTCATCGCCCCCGCCCAAAACACAATCAAGCCAGCGTGGGCCACATGGGCCCCCAACAACTTGCCGGATAAATTTGTCAACCGGGCGTTGCCCGCCCACCAACCTACCGCCGGCGTGGATGTCGTTGCCATGGTCATCAGACTTTCTCCTAAATCCATATAAAAAATCAGCGAGCCAGGAAATGGTCCCGATCGAGAGAGCGCAAGCGTGAGGGCCAAACGGCAGCCCCCACCTCACCCGTTCCAGCCCAAAGGCAACGGACTACAGACCAAATTCCTGCTTCAGTTGGGCCACCCAGGTCTGGATTCGCCCCTCGGTCAATTCCGATTGGTTGTCTTCGTCCAGGGCCAGCCCGCAGAACTTGTCCCCCCGCAAGGCTTCCGAAGCATCGAAGTCATAGCCCTCGTTGGGCCACAGCCCCACGGTTTGCCCCCCCAGGGCCGAAATTTTTCGCTCCAAAATGCCCATGGCATCCTGAAAATTGCTGCCGTAGCCCATCTGGTCGCCGGTGCCAAAGTAGGCTACCTTTTTGCCGGCAAAGGCTACGCTTTCCAGTTCCTCAAAAAAGCTCTCCCAATCCCCCTGCAATTCCCCAATGTTCCAGGTGGGACATCCCACAATCACGTAGGCGTAGGGGGCAAAATCCTCCGGCTTGGCTCGGGCAATATCGTGCAAGGCCACTTGCTCCTTGCCGCCAAAGGCCTCACAAATCAAATCCGCCGCCGCTTCCGTTTTGCCCGTTGTCGTGCCAAAAAACAACCCAATCTTCGTTGCCATAAACGCTATATCCTGCAAAATCACAAAAAAATGAACTCTCTAGGCTTCGGCCACTACGGGTTCATTGGCGATCGCCGGCGCTGAGTTTCCTTGCCAAAAGGCAAACCCCCGCGCCTGCAAAGCGTGCCAAATGTGCCCCTGCAAAAAGAAAAATCCCAACCAGAAATGGGCATTGGCCAACCACACCCGATTGGTAAGCACCAAGCCCTCTGTGGTGAAGCGTGGGAAAATGCCCACCCGCAACGCCAACAACGGGCCGTAAAACTGCTCCGGATACACCACCGGATTGATGGCAATGTAATAGGCTGCAATGAATCCCATCAGGGCCAACGCCCCCAAACTGTAGGAAAGGTAGGCTTCCCCCGACCACACAAACAGCGATCGCGTCCAGGCAAAGGGCTTGGTGAGAATGTGAAACACTCCCCCCGCAACGCACAAACCGCCCACCCAAACATGACCCCCCACCACATCTTCGAGGGACTCCACCCCCATCAACCAGTGGCGACCAACGGCCCCCACCACATACCCAAAAATCCGGCCGGGGTCGAGGGTCGGCGCACTCACCAACCGCACCGCTTCGGTAGCGCTGTCGTACAATCCGCCAAACACCATGGCTTTGGCCACCAACAACCAAGCCCCCAACCCCAGCAACACCAGATGAATCCCCAAAATGGAGGTCATCTTCCCTTCATCCGCCCAGGAATACCCGAAAAACCGGAATTGCTTTTCGAGCACCGGGGGCCCCCACAGGGCATGGAAAATTCCCCCGAACCCCAAAAAAGCCGAGGAAATCAGGTGCAGCACCCCAATGGCGTAGTAGCTATCGGTGGGCCACCCCTGGCTAGCCAAATGGGGCAAGACAATCAATCCCTGGGCATACATGGGGGTGGTTGGCTCCCAGTGCGCCAGCTCAAACAAGGTCATTGCGCCCGCCCACAACACAATCAAGCCGCCGTGGGCCACATGGGCCCCCAGCAACTTCCCCGATAACTCGGTGAGCCGGGCATTGCCCGACCACCACGGAATGCCTGCGACCACCCCAGATTGTGGTGGTATGCGCTCGATTACCGGCATCTTTACCTCCTTTTGTACTCTTGTCTCACGCAATTTGTTGACACTGATTATCATCAACCTTGCTCCAGCTTAAGCCACAATTGCGATTGTTGTCAGCAAGCTCAAGTTAAATTTTTGTAAAGAGCTCCCAGGAGAGCCTTTTGGAAGGGAGTTGCTCCAAGGATGGCAGTGGACGCTGACTGCGAACATCCTGTATGTTCTTTGCGTTTATTGATAAAGAATAGCAATTGAGAGGGGGGATCGACGGGCTGAGGGCACGGGGGGTGTCTCAACGCGGGGTCGTTGGTGAAAAGATTGCCGACGGGGTTGAGGGGTACGGCACCCGGTTGCCTTAAGGGTGCAGGGTCGCCAACACCGACTTGGGGGCGATCGCCCAGGTTTTGGGCCGGGGTTGGGCGATCGCCTGTACCACCGGCGAAGTTTCGGAAATTTCTTGAAGTCCCGTCAGGGTTTGCAGGGAAATGCCTTGGGCATAGAGGGTGTAGCCTTTGGTCAAAGAACGGCGAATGCCCACGTAGTAGGCCGGCGGCCAATCCGGCGGCAACCGTTGGCACAATTGCTGTTGGATGTGCGCCTCATCCTGGCCGGTAATTTCCACCGCCTTAAACAAATTCCGATCCAAATACCGCCGACACAAATCGCGCAACACCCCGTCCGCGGCGGTCTGCCAGCGCCCAATGTGGTAATTGAAGGTGGTATCGTCTGCCGCCAAGTATTGTTGCCAAGACAAAGTGGCCGGATCGGTCAACAACCAAGCCCGTGCGGTTTCATCCAAAAATACCGAGGTCTCCGAGTGGGCGAGTTCCCGCACCCGCGCCATGATCCGATCGAGGGTAAACCGCGCCGCCAGGTTTTTCGGATGGTTGTACACCTGCACATACATGAAATACCGCACCATCAAATAATGTTCGATCGCCGTGGTGCCCTTGGGCGACACCACCAACTGTTGGGAGACCGGATCGAACCGCAACGCCAGCAAAATCCGATCCAAATCCAGTTGACCGTAGCGGGCCCCTGTGTAATAGCTGTCCCGTTGCAAATAATCCAGGCGATCGCAGTCCAGTTGCGACGACACCAGTTGCGAAAGGGCCGGCACCGGATAGGTTTTGGTGAGGATGGCGGCGATCGCCTCGGGCAAATCGGGGTCAAAAGCCGTTAACAGGGGATGCAAGGAGGATTCCCGCAACAGCCGGAGGGTCCAAAACTCGTGATGGCTGCCAAACACCTCTTCGCCGGCATGGCTGAAGGGGCCGTGGCCCACATCGTGGAGTAAGGCCGCCGTCAACACCGCTGCCCGATGGGATTGGAGCATCGGATAGGGTTTCACCAATTGCTGAAAAGCGCGCCGGGTGAGGTGCATCACCCCCAGAGAGTGGGTAAACCGCGATCCTTCGGCGCCATGGAACGTAAACGATGCCGTGTCGAGCTGTCGAATCCGGCGCAGCCGCTGAAACTCCGGCGTGTCGATCAACGCTATCAACAATCGCTCTACCGGATCGGTTCCCGCCAAGACGATCGCTCCGTGCAGCGGGTCATGGTAGGTACGGGATTTGGTCACGGCTACAATGGGGAGACCCTGCCCATTGTAAAACGTGGAATGATGATTCCAAGCCAAGATGCGGTGATTGTGGGGGGCGGCCTCACCGGTTCCCGCGCTGCCCTGGCGATCGCCCAAAGGTATCCTCATTTGCGCTTGGCGCTGATCTCGAAGGTACATCCCATTCGCTCCCACTCGGTGGCAGCCCAAGGCGGGATGGCGGCGGCCCTGGGGCACCTGGATGCTACCGATCACTGGCTCGATCACGCCTTCGATACGGTCAAAGGCTCGGACTACCTAGCGGATCAAAACGCGGTGGCGATTCTCACCCAACAGGCCCCCCAAACGGTGCACGAACTGGAAAAACTGGGGGTGTTGTTTTCCCGGGATGAAGAGGGACGGATCGCCCAGCGCCCCTTTGGCGGCCATTCCCATCCCCGGGCTTGCTATGCCGCCGACAAAACCGGCCACGCCATTTTGCATGAATTGGTGGCCAACCTGTTGGTGCAACCCAACGTTACCCTGCTGGCGGAATGGTATGTTTTGCGTTTGATTTATGAAGATGGGGAGGTTAAGGGCGTGGTGGCCTACTGTCTGGAAACGGGCACCGTGGCGGCCATTCCCAGCAAAGCGGTGTTGTTGGCCACCGGCGGTTACGGGCGGGTGTTTGGCACCACCTCCAACGATTACGCCTCCACGGGCGACGGTCTGTCTCTGGTGGCCCGGGAAGGGTTGCCGTTGCAGGATATGGAATTTGTGCAGTTTCATCCCACGGGGTTGTACCCAGCCGGAGTGTTGATTTCCGAGGCAGTGCGGGGCGAAGGGGCCTACTTATTAAACGATCGCGGCGAGCGGTTTATGGCTCACTACGCAGCCAGCCGCGATCGCATGGAGTTGGCCCCGCGCGACATCACCTCCCGCAACATCGCTTTGGAGGTGGCGGCAGGCCGGGGCATTGGCGGCGGCTCCTATGTCCATTTGGATGTGCGCCATCTGGGTCGCGAGCAAATCCTGCAAAAAATCCCCTTTGCCCGGGAAGAAGGCTTGCGGCTAGCCGGCGTGGATTGCATGGAAGCGCCGTTGCCGGTACGACCGACGGCCCACTATTCGATGGGGGGCATCCCCACCGACCCGGATTGCCGCGTGTTGGATCGCCATAGCCAACCCGTACCGGGTTTGTATGCGGCGGGGGAATGCGCCTGTTTGTCGGTGCACGGGGCCAACCGGTTGGGGGCCAATTCCCTGTTGGAATGTGCGGTGTTTGGGCAACGGGCCGGCGAAACCATGGGTCGAGAAGTGGGCGATCGCCCCATCCCCTCCGTTGCCATCCCAGCCTATCAAGAGCAAGCCACCACGGCGATCGCCCACTTGCTCCAGCAATCCGGTACCCTGCGCAGTGCCGTTCTTCATCGTGAAGTCCAGGAAATCACCACTGCCGCCTGCGGCATCTTTCGCGAGGAAGCGGGTCTCCGGGCCGGCGGTCAGCAATTGGCGATCGCCCAGGAACGCTTCAACCAAATTTTTGTGGACGACAAGGGGTCTTGTTTCAACACCGAATTGGTACGGGTCTGGCAACTGCAAAGCGTGCTTACCGTGGCCCGGGCGATCGCCGCCAGTGCCCTGTGGCGGCAAGAGAGCCGGGGGGCCCACTGCCGCACCGATTACCCCCAGCGCAACGATCGGGACTTTTTGCAACACACCTTGGTGTTTTTTGAAGATTTTGCGAGTGGGGCCGATCCCCAAACCACCGGTCGCACGGTAGACTTGAGCCTACAGGCGGTCGACCGGCCGCGTTTTACGCCCCAGGAACGGAAGTACTAATGGCCATCACCCTGACCACCCAACTGCTCACGTTTCAGGAATACCTCACCCAACTGGCCGATACGGACATTCGCTCGGAGTTGGCGGGAGGAAAGCTGGCCCCGTTGGCGCCCCCCACGGGCCGCCACACGGCGATCGCCCGGCACCTGTTCCGGCTGTTGGATCGGGAACTCACGGAGCGTCAACAGCCCTGGGTGGTGACCTACGGCGATGTGGGGGTGCGTACCGGCCCCCACAAAGTACGGTTGCCCGACTTGACCGTGATCACCGCGGAACAGGCGGCCGCCCTCTGGCACACCGCCGCGGTGCTGGAATCACCACCCTTGCTGGCGATCGAAATTATCAGCGCCGAAGACCCCAACCGCGACTATCGCTACAAACGCACGGAATACGCCGCCCTGGAAATACCGGAATACTGGGTGCTGGATCCCCATCTCGAAAAAATTACCGTGCTGACTTTGGTAGACGGCGACTACGAGAGTCAAGAATTTACCGGCGATGCCGCGCCGGTCTCCCCCCTCTTTACCCATTGGACTTTGCCCACTGCGTCCCTGTTGCTCAGCGGTGCGGCCCCAGCCACTCCGCAAATTTTGCCGGCGCCGGCAACCCCGCTCTGACCTCTTTACTCTTGCCAGTCCGGGCGATCGCTTTGTACGTTCACTGTGGGATAGGCATTGCGATAGGCCAAAAGTTTCAGGAAGTCTAAAATTTCCATGTCGGCCATGCGGCTGGCGCGCCCTACCGAAATGCGTTCCTGTTGGAACAGGGCGATCGCCATCTCCCGGAGCCAGTCCTGTTCGCTAAAGGTTTCGATGGCCAGGAAATCCGGCAGGTTCAGGATAATTTGCATGGAGCGGGCATGGGCAAGGTTCCCCCCAATTTTACCGAGGGTTTCGCTACCATGGTACCGACGCTGCCGGTCAGGGCCACATGACGACAACCGTAACCCCAGTCCTCTCCCTCGAAGCGTTTTTGGCTCAGCCGGAGACCAAGCCCGCGTCGGAGTTTTGGGACGGCCAAATTACCCAGAAACCCATGCCCCAAGGTGAACACAGTTTGTTGCAGGGAAAACTCTGCCAAGCCATCAACCGTGTGGCGGAACCCGAACGCATTGCGTTGGCTTTCCCCGAATTGCGTTGTGTGTTTGGGGGGCGGGCGATCGTGCCCGATATCGCCATCTTCCGGTGGGAGCGCATCCCCCGGCTCCCTTCCGGCCGCATTGCCAACCGGTTTGAACTGCCTCCCGATTGGGCGATTGAGATTCTTTCCCCGGAACAAAAATACCCGCAGGTGCTGGGCAAACTCCTGGCTTGTGCCGAACACGGAACGGAATGGGGCTGGCTCATCGATCCAGAAGAGGAAAGCATTTGGACGGTGTCGGGCGATCGCCAGGTCACGGCCTGGACCAAGGGCGATCGCCCGCCGGTATTGACCGGGCTAGACTTCGCGATCGCCGTGGACGAAATTTTTGGTTGGTTGTGTCTGTGACTTCGTAGATAGGAGATGCCCTCGAGTTACCGCGTAGGGGTGGTTAGGGAACCTCAAACCCCAGGGGAAATTGTGTGCCCTGGGTTTTGGCTTCCTGGAACCGTACATCTTTGAGGGAGGCCCCGGTAAAGTCTACGTCGGTTAAATCCGCCCGCCGGAACAACGCCCCATCCAACCGGGCCCCGACAAAATTGGCGCAGTACATCTCGGTACCGCTGAAATCGGCGCGATCGCCCACAATCCGGGTCAACTGCGCCCCACTGAAGTTGCCTAAGGTTGCGTTCGCCCCCGCCAAATTGGCCCCATCTAGTTTGGCCCCGATCGCCGAAGTACCGATCAAATTGGCTTTGGCGAGGTTTGCCCCCCGCAGGTCGGCCCCCAACAACTTGGCATGGGCCAGGTTTGCCCCGGCTAAATTGGCATTGCGGAGATTGGCGCCGTTGAGGTTCGCCGAAATCAAATGCACGTCTTGGAGGTTGGCCCCTTCCAAGTTGGCATCTTCAAAATCGCGTCCCCCCGCCGCATAGCGGGCCAACAACTCGCTGGGATCGCTGACCACTTCCGCCGGCGATCGCTCGGAGTTTTCCACATTTGGTTTGGCATCTGCTTTCGCCTTTTGAACAACGGTTTCTTCGCCGGTCTCCAGGCGCGCTTTGTTGGATGTGCCACCGGCTTTGGGTAGGGGCTGAGCCTTTGTTGGCAACGGCGTTTCCCCCCGCGCCACCCGTAAATCCTGCAAAAACGCCGCAATATCGGGATCTTCTTCGTCTGCGCTGACCACCTCCAGCATGACTTGCGCTTGGCTCAGTTTGTCAATGTTTTGCAACAGCACCGCCGGTGCCCCATAGCGACGGTCCGGATCCACCTGCAACAACCGCCCCAAGACATCCACCAACGACTGGCTAAGGGGCACCTTCACACATTGTTGCCAACGGTTGAGCCAACCAAACCCATACTTGGCAAACAGCCGTCCCGGGGGAATCCCCCCCAGTAAATAAACACAGGTCATCCCCAACCCAAACAAATCGCTCCGGGTCGTGCGCACCCCCTGCCGCAACACCTCCGGCGCCAAAAAGCCCGACAACTCCGCTGAGGTGGCCTCCGCCAGCCAATCCACCGCACAATAGTCGATCAACATCAACCGTCCATCCGCATCGCAGCGCCAGAGGTAGGCCGGGGCGATCGCACCGTGGCAAGTCTCTCTCTCGGCCATAAACTGCAACACTGGCAACAGCGATCGCAAGAGTTGCCAAATTTTCTGCTCATGCCACTTGTGATCGGAGCCTACTTCCTGAGCCAACGTGTGTCCCGGCACCCGATCGCACACCAGATATTGGTGGGCCCCCAGGGCAAAATAGTCCAAAAACGTAGGTAGTTGCCCATGTTCCCCCAGGGTGCGCAGCCGGAGAGCCTCCTTGCGGACGCGGGAAGCCAACTCCGGCTTGTCCGTCTTCAACTCATAGAGCACACAGGGGGCATCCAGACGGGAACCATCCCAGGCCATCAAAACTCGCCCCTGCCCGGTTTTGGCCTTCACCGCTTCCAGGCGATACCGCGCAATCAAAACCGCAGCCGTACCACAATGGGGACACCGGGGATCGGACTCACCGTAAACTTCGGCACCAATCGGCCGACCGCATGACGGGTTCCAGCAACGGCTCATAGGGACAGAGATGGAGGATTAGCCCTATGGTACCCTCTATACCGCCACCGTGCGCGATCGCTTGGGTTCCGGCAGACCCACCATTTCCGAATTGCTGGCGCCGGGGGGCACCATCGGATAGCAGTTTTCATCTCGCTTCACCCGGAAATCGGCCACCACCGGCCCCGGATAGGCCAACACCGCCGCCACCGCCGCCGTCAAATCATCGGCCGCCGTGACCAACAAGCCATGCAAGCCAAAGGCTGCCGCCAACTTCACAAAATCCGGCATCCCCGGCAACATTTCCGAAGCCGAATAGCGCTCATCGTAGAAGGCCTCTTGCCACTGACGCACCATCCCCTGCCAGCCATTGTTGATGATGACAGTTTTCACCGGTAAACCGTATTGGGCGAGGGTGCCCAACTCCTGCAAATTCATCTGAAAACTGGCATCCCCGCTGATGCAAATCACCGGTTGATCCGGAAACGCCACTTGTACCCCCAGGGCCGCCGGCATCCCGTAGCCCATGGTGCCCAACCCCGCACTCGAAATCCACCGGCGCGGGCCGTTTTTCAGAAATTGCGCCGCCCACATCTGGTGCTGGCCCACATCCGTTGTGTAAAACGCATGGGGAGCCTGTTTGGCAAACTCCGCAATCACCTCCTGCGGCGACCATTCCCCCTCGTAGTGCGGGATTTGAAGGGGGTAATCTTCCTCACAGAGGGCAATTTGCTGCAACCAAGGCTGCGTCAGGGGCGTTTCTTCATGGGAACAAGCCTGCAACACCGCCTGCAACACCGTCTGGACGTCCCCCACCAACCCCACCTGGGGCACCCGGTTTTTGCCCACCTCCGCCGGGTCAATGTCGATGTGAATCACCTTGGCATAGGGAGCAAACTTGTCCAGCTTGCCGGTCACGCGATCGTCAAACCGCGCCCCAATCGCCACCAACAAATCGCAGTTCTGCACCGCAAAATTGGCATAGGCCGTGCCGTGCATCCCCAACATCCCCACCGCCAACGGGTGGTTTTCATCAAAACACCCTTTCCCCATCAGGGTCGTGGTCACCGGTGCCTGAAACCGCTCCGCCAGCGCCTGCACCTCGTGGTGGGCATTGGCCAAAATCGCCCCGCCCCCCACATACAACAGCGGCCGCTCTGCCGATCGCAACAACGCCACGGCCGCCTGCACCTGCGCCGCCGTAAAGGCTTGGGCCTGGGAACGGTAGCCCGGCAACTGCAGCGCTGCGGCGGGCAAATAGGTAAGCACCGTTTGGGCAATATCCTTGGGAATGTCCACCAGCACCGGCCCCGGCCGGCCGGTACGGGCAATGTGAAACGCCTCCGCCACAATCCGGGCAATATCCTCGGGGCGACGAATCACATAGGAATGCTTGACAATGGGCAGGGTAATCCCCCAGATGTCGGTCTCTTGGAAAGCATCCGTGCCAATGGCATAGGAAGGCACCTGGCCGGTGATGGCTACCAAAGGAATGGAGTCCATCTGGGCTGTCGCAATGCCGGTCACCAAATTGGTGGCGCCGGGCCCCGAAGTAGCCATGCAAACCCCTACCCGGCCCGTCGCCCGGGCATAGCCATCGGCCGCGTGGGCCGCCCCCTGTTCGTGGCGTACCAAAATGTGCTGCAACTGACCCCGTTTTTCCGCTTTGTACACCTCGTCGTACACGGGCAGGATGGCCCCCCCCGGATACCCAAAGATGTGGTGCACCCCCTGTCGCACCAAACTATCGATCAAAGCAAAAGCCCCCGTCACCCGTTGACTCCCCCCAGGCGCCGGGTTCACCCCATCTCTCCCCAAATTCTCTGCGAAGTTTTCTGACAATTTTTGCAATGCCGCCTCCTGAAACCCCGGTTCCGGCCGATGGCCCACCACGGATTTGCTTAAATGTTGATTGGCTAAAATCTAACACGATTCTCCCTGCCGCCCAACGGGGGGCTTATCTATTAAAACAATTGGTGCATCTGGGGTATGTCCCGTGGGGAAATGCTATCAAAATGGGGGTATCTAGCATTGAATGGCCGGGGCTGTCATAATGGCTTAGCTAGCCAGCAGCTTGCGGTTAGAACCCTTTGGGCGATTCTTAATTTGTAGTGCACCCCTTGATCTCCACATGAGCCAAACCACCAAAGATATCCCGGTCAACATTTACCGTCCAAGCAATCCGTTTGTGGCGCGTTGTGTGCTCAACGAGAGCCTGTTGCGGCCTGGGGCCCCCGGCGATACCCGCCACATCAAGATTGACTTTAGCGGCAGCGAACTGCGGTACTTGGAGGGG
>DMPD01000349.1:0-5408 GCA_003456125.1 Cyanobacteria bacterium UBA8156
GCCCTTCTAGTTTTTGCGAATGGAAAGGATTCGCCATCTACTACGATTTGATTTCCCCCGTGGCCAAAACGGCGGTGGCTTGGGCTTACCCCGACCCCACCCCCGGATTCGCGGCCCTGAAGGATTGCTTGGCGTTTTATCCCCAGGGTTTAACCTGTTCGGTAGCGGGCGAGCCGGTGCAGCCCCAACCGGGAAACTTTTACGGCGGTTGGATCACCCCGGATGTGGTGGGGCCCTTCAAAGGGGAACCGGGGAGCATGGGTTGGTAGTTGGGTTGGTAGTGCGAATGCGTTCTAGGTTGGAGCTGCCATGACCGAAACTCCGTCTCCCGTTGTGTTCGACCCTATCGAGGCGGCGATCGCCGATTTGCAGCAGGGCAAGATGGTGGTGGTGGTAGACGATGAAAACCGCGAAAACGAGGGGGATCTGATCGGCGCGGCCCAATTTGCCACCCCAGCGATGATCAACTTTATGGCGTTGCGGGCCCGGGGTCTGATTTGTTTGGCGGCGACCGCCGATCGCCTGGACGAACTCAAGTTGCCGTTGATGGTAGAGCGCAACACCGATCGCAACGAGACCGCGTTTACGGTGAGCGTGGATGCCATGGACACCAGCACCGGCATTTCGGCCGAAGATCGCTCCCGCACGATTCAGGCTTTTGTGAATCCCCTCACCAAACCCGAAGATTTGCGGCGGCCGGGCCACGTATTTCCCCTGCGATCGCGGCCCGGCGGGGTCTTGAAACGGGCCGGCCACACCGAAGCGGCGGTGGATTTGGCGCGGTTGGCGGGGTTGTATCCGGCGGGTGTAATCTGCGAAATTCAAAGCGAAGACGGCTCGATGGCCCGGCTGCCTGAGTTGCAGGCCTACGCCCGCAACTACGATCTCAAATTGATCAACATTGCCGATTTGATTGCCTACCGTTTGGCCCACGAACGGTTTGTCCATCGCGAAGCCCAAGCCAAGCTGCCTTCTCAATTCGGCGAGTTTGACGTGTATGCCTACCGCAATGAATTGGACAATACGGAGCATTTGGCCATTGTCAAGGGGCAGCCGGAAACCTGGGGCGATCGCCCGGTATTGGTGCGGGTGCATTCGGAGTGTTTGACGGGGGATGCCCTGGGCTCATTGCGGTGCGACTGCCGGGGGCAACTGCAAAGCGCCCTGAAAATGATTGAGCAAGCGGGGCAGGGGGTGGTGATTTACCTGCGGCAGGAAGGCCGGGGCATCGGTCTACTGAACAAAATCAAGGCCTATGGTTGGCAGGATGCAGGCCTGGATACCGTCGAAGCCAATGCCAAGTTGGGATTTGGCGCCGATTTGCGCACCTATGGCGTAGGAGCCCAAATCCTTGCCGATCTGGGGATTTGCCAAATGCGCTTGATCACCAACAATCCCCGCAAAATTTCCGGGTTGAAGGGGTTTAACCTGATCGTGGCGGAGCGGGTGCCCCTCCTGATCGAAGCCAATGAACACAACCGCTTTTACCTCGATACCAAAGCAGAAAAGTTGGGTCACTTGCTACCTGCGGAAAGTACATTGCTGGGGTTGGTGTGGCATCAGCCCCCTGGCCTGCACACGATCTACCTGGATAAGTTGCGTGCCACCTTGGGGGATATGCTCCTGCAGGAAGACACCACACCCGCCGCGGCCCAGCGTTTGGGGTTGGCCCAGCGCCACGGTTTGCCCCTCAATGCCACGATCGCCCGCATCCACGGCGATCGCCCCGACCTGGAGTGGCTCACGGTGTTGTGTCGGGAGGCTCTGACCTGGCCCAATCTGGGCGAAGTGCGCTTGGCGTTGGGGGAGGTGGCAACCGTGGCCACGGTTGGCCGAGACAACCTGGGGGATTGGCAACCCCACACCCTTTACGTGGTGCAAAGATAGCGGAACATTTTGGGAGTAAGGAACATGGAGCACCTGCGGGCCGACCTGGCCGCGTTGACCCCCTACACCGTCGAGGCGGTGGACTGGCAGGGCGAGCCCCTCGACAAATTGGATGCCAACGAAGCCGATGGGGATGTGCCCCCCTGGTTTCGGGAAAAACTGGCGGCCCTGGCCCAAAACCTGCCCCAACACCGTTACCCCGACGGCGAGTATGTTGCCCTGAAAACGGCGATCGCGGCTTATGTGCAAACCTGGAGTGGGGAGGCGATCGCCCCCAACCAAGTGGCCTTGGGCAACGGCTCCGATGAATTGATCCGGTCGGTGTTGATTGCGGCGGCGCTGCACCGGGGGGGCATCCTCGTGGCCAACCCCACGTTTTCCATGTACGGCATTTTGGCCAAATCCTTGGGCATTCCCGTGTGGGCGATCGCGCGCCACGAAAGCGATTTTGCGATGGACTTGCAAGCCGCCCAGGAGCTGATGGCCCGCGAAACCGTTGCCGCCGTGTTTGTGGTGCATCCCAATTCCCCCACCGGCAACTTGCTCACAGCCGCGGAATTAGACTGGTTGCGATCGCTCCCCCCCACGGTCACCGTGGTGGTGGACGAAGCCTACGGGGAGTTTGCCGACACCACCGTGGTGCCCGAATTGGCCGCGCATCCCAACTGGATTGTGTTGCGGACGTTTTCCAAGGCCCTGCGGCTGGCGGCCTGTCGCGTGGGGTATGCGATCGCCCCCCCTGCCACCGTAAACGTGTTGGAAGCCCTGCGATTGCCCTATGCCCTGCCGGTGTTTTCCGCCGAAGCCGCGCGGTTGGCCCTGGCCCATCGCGAAACCCTATTGGCCAACCTCCCCAGCATCTACCAAGAACGCACCCGCTTGACCCAAACCCTGCAAGGCTGGGGCTGGCGGGTCTGGCCCAGCGCCGGCAATTTTGTCTATGCCCGCAGCGGTCGCGATCGCGCAGTGTTTACCGAGTTGGCGGCAAGGGGCACCCTGATTCGCCATACCGGTGGCGGTTTGCGGATTACCGTCGGCGAAAAACCCACGGGCGATCGCCTGTTGGCTCGCCTCCAAGAATGCGGTTGGGGAATCTAGGGGACGGTAATAGGCACTACAGAGGGGCCCCTGTGGGAATGGTAGCCTAGGGGTGCCTCATCCGCACTTGCATAATTGTTGCCATTTCTTTACCAAACTTTCAACCCCCCTTTATCCCCATGCTGCTTATGTCCGCCCTCGATCCCGCCCCCGCAGCCACCGCCACCCTTGCTTGCTGCTACGTCAACGCGACGGGCAAAATCCAAGTCGCCCGGATCACCAACGTAGAGGGCTGGTACTTTGAACGGGTGGTATTTCCCGGTCAGCACCTGATGTTTGAAGCGCCCCCCATGGCGGTGTTGGAAATTCATACCGGCATGATGGCCAGTTCGATTCTTTCGGATACAATTCCCTGCGACCAGTTGCAAATCGAAGAAGTCGAGAACCTGTTGCCGGAATGGCTGCCCCGGCAGGTGGTGGCCGAATCCCTCTCCGACTCCACCCCCACCCAGATCACGGGGAGCCGGTAGCCCGACCCATTACCCCCTGACCCCGTATGGACTTTCTTTCGCTGGAATACGGAGCTTTTTTGCTGTCCTTGACCGGAATTTATTGGCTCGTTCCCAGCATGACGGTGCGTCTCCTGCTGTTGTTGACCGCCAGTCTTTTCTTCTACTCGCTGCTGCAACTGAGGTTCGTCTGGCTGCTAGTGGTCAACATTGGCGTGAATTTGGCCTTGGGACAGCAGATTTACCGCCAAACCGGGCGATCGCGGCGGGTCTGGGTGATGGGTGGCATTGCCTACAATTTGCTGTTGTTGCTCATATTCAAATACATCCCGTTTTTGGCCACTACGGCGGGCAACGCGACGGGCTGGCCAGGGGCGTTTGTTTTTGCCGATTGGGCCCGTCAAAACATTGTGACGCCGGTTTCGATCAGCTTTTTCGCGTTTGAGATGATCGCCTACCTGGTGAACGTGGCCCGGGGGCAGGCTCCGGCCCAAGACGTGTTGAGTTTTGCGGTCTACGAAACCCTGTTTGTGAAGATGCGGGCGGGGCCGATTGTGCGCTACCAAGACTTTTTGCCCCAATTACAACTGCCCCGCTGGCCCCAAACCCTAGATTTGGTGGAGGGAGTTTGGCTAATGGCCGTGGGGGTCACCAAAAAGGCGTTGATGGCCGACAATTTGGGGCGATTTGTGGATTTGTCCCTGGAAAATATGGAGCGGGGGGGCAGTTGGGATCTGTGGTTGGTGTTGGTGGCCTACGGTTTGCAAATCTACGGTGACTTCAGCGGCTACATTGACATGGCCCGGGGCAGCGCTTTGTTGTTGGGGTTTCGCTTACCCCAGAATTTTGATTTTCCCTACTTTGCCACCAGCATTGCCGATTTTTGGCGGCGGTGGCACATCACCCTTGGCAACTGGGTGCGGGACTACCTCTACATTCCTTTGGGGGGATCCCGTCAAGGGACCCTGGTCACCTGTGGCAATTTGTTGGTGGTGATGACCCTAGTGGGGATTTGGCACGGGGCTAACTGGGGATTTATTATTTGGGGCATCTGGCATGGATTTGCCTTGGCCCTGCATCGGTTGTGGCGGGACGTGGTGACCGTTTTGCCAGAGCGCCCCCCCTTTTGGCCGACGTGGTGGGGGCAAAGCCTGGCCTTGGTGGTGACCCAGGGGGTGGTGTTGGTGGGGTGGCTGCCGTTCCGGTTGCCCAACCTCACCGATACGGGGTTAATGCTCAGCCGGTTGTGGGGCAAAAGTGCTGACCCCCAATACGCCCTGAAGGTGTACGTCGAAGCGATGGGCCTATCCTTTGCCCAAATTGCCATCCTCATGGCCGGGGCGATCGCCGTGATGGCTGTAGCCTACCGGTGCGATCGGGCCAAGCTGCACTTGGCCCCGGTGTACAAGATGGCGTTGGTTCCCTTGGCACTGTACGCGGCGGTGTTGCTGAGTCCTTCCCAGACCGTACCGTTTATCTACTTTGATTTTTAGCCACGATTTCTAGCCACCTGGCGGGGGCGGGTTGGATGCTGTTGAACGTATGCCCCCGGCCTGCGCTAAAACTCTCTAAAAATTGGGATAGCACTTGGCAAGGTATTAGCCCATGGCGCTCCCCAATCTGGGCCGCAGGGGCTCGGCCTCAACTTGGCGTTTTTGCAGCTCTTCCTGCCAGTACAAGCACTCCGCGCTCCGACCTTGACCACAAGCTTTTTTCAATTCTTTTTCAGCGTGCCGTGCCCTCGCCTCAAAGTTCTGCACCACCTGCTCTACGGCTTTGAGCTCGGCATACAGCGCTATGCACTCCACAGTGGGCCGATTGGCAGGCTTGGGTGCGGCTGATGGCGGTGATTTTGAGACCACCTCAGCGAAGGCAAATGCAGGAAATATAGTCGTTTTAATTAACTTTAAGAGGTTTCTCCTCACCCCCAGCCCCTCTCCCAGAGCAGGAGAGGGGAGCCAAGAGAGCCCGTAA
>DMPD01000349.1:5742-14158 GCA_003456125.1 Cyanobacteria bacterium UBA8156
AGAGGGGAGCCAAGAGAGCCCGTAAAGTGTCTCATTTCTATCCGAAACGACTATATTATTCAGGTTTGGCACGACGGCAAACAATACAAAACGCAATACAAAACACAAGAGAGAACACAAGAGAGAACACAAGAGAGAACACAAGAGAAGGAGTGGTGTCAGCCGCTCCTTCTCTTTGCGCGTTTTCTCGAAATCCCAAAGATTCTATAGACATTGTGCTGAACATTGTGCAATCCACAAAGTCCTTCTACACAGCCCTGAGGACTTCGGATGGTGGTCAAGCGTCGCGGTACACGCTCTTTTGTATTCGGCTGTATTCGGCAATCCTGTTTAGAGGTGGATGCACAGCGCCTTTGGGGTTATGGTTTGTTCCGATTTTCTTTCAAAAATTGGGCGGCTTCGCGAGCCAGTTGCAACAGGGTATGGACGTTGCTGCTGATGGTGTCGCGCCCGTTGAGGACCTGCTGTTCGTGGAAGGGTCGCAGGGAAGCGTACTCCCTTCCTTCCAAAAACTCGACCCCAACTTCGTTTTCGACGTCCCCGTCGATCAAATCGATTTCGGTGCGCAGCCGATGGCCGGGTTGGGGTTCGGTGTCCCCCTCTGCGGCCACCCACGTGACGATTTTCAGAACAAACAAATCCGCCAACACCGAGCGCAGGGCTTCCCCGAGGTCGTTGGTCTCTTCCAGCTTTTGGCGAAACCGGGTGTGGGGGCTCGATTCCAACACTTCCAAATTGCGATCGCCGCTGCGACTGCTGCGCTGGGGGGCGGGTACGGGTTGCAAAGCCATGGCGGTACTGGATGCGTCTACCGGTTATTGTCCCATGATTTGCGGGGTTTCGCTGGGCAAAAGGCTCCCTTGGCCGGTATACCCCAGGTGGCGATAGGCGGCGGCCGTGACGACCCGGCCCCGGGGGGTGCGCTGCAGGTAACCAATTTGCAGCAAATAGGGTTCGCACACAGTTTCGATGGTTTGCCGATCTTCTCCGGTGCTGGCGGCCAAAGCCTCCAAGCCAACGGGCCCGCCGCCAAAGTTTTCGATCGCCACGGCCAACAGCCGCCGATCCATCCAGTCCAGTCCCTTGGGATCGACTTGAAAAACTTCCAGGGCGGTTTCGGCGATCGCGGGGGTGACGGTGCCGTCCCCTTTGACTTCGGCGTAGTCCCGCACGCGACGCAACAACCGGTTGGCGATGCGGGGGGTGCCCCGGGCCCGGGCGGCCAGGACGGCGGCGGCGCCGGCGGTCAAGGGAATTCCCAACAATCCGGCACTGCGATCGATAATGGCGGCCAGCTCGGGGAGTTCGTAAAACCGGAGGTGTTGCACCAACCCAAAGCGATCGCGCAGGGGGGACGACAAAGCGCCGATGCGGGTGGTGGCCCCAATCAAGGTGAATCGGTTTAAGCCCATGCTGCGGATGCGGGCCCCTTGTCCTTTGCCGATGGTGACATCCAACCGAAAATCTTCCATGGCGCTGTACAAAATTTCTTCGGTGACTTGGGGCAGTCGGTGAATTTCATCGATGAACAACACATCTTGGGGTTGCAGGGCTACCAACAATCCGGCCACATCCCGTGGCCGCTCTAGGGCGGGGGCGGAAGTGATTTTGCATTGGCTGCCCATTTCCCGGGCCACCACCTGGGCCAAGGAAGTTTTGCCCAACCCCGGCGGCCCGTAGAGCAAGACGTGATCGAGGGACTGTTGGCGGGAACGGGCGGCGGCGATCGCAATTTCCAGCAGGGCTTTGAGGTCGGCTTGACCGATATAGTCGTTGAGGGTTTGGGGCCGGACACCGGGCGTACCCTCCAGGGTCGCATCTTCGGCCACAACGGTGGTCGCCAATAGTGAATTAGACCGTGGATTGGATGGGGGGGTGTCGCCCTGTCGGGCGGAGACGATCGCCATGGGGGTGGGGAGTACATTGGCTCCATCTTAAGGAAAACCGCATCTCTGGGGGCGGTGGCCCGCCCGTCGCCTTCGCCCCCTACACTAGGAATAGTGCAAAATCGCCGGTTTTGATGAATTTCTTTCCCTATCTTCCCCTTTCTTTGCTGCTGGTGGCGGTGGTGGCATTGGGCTTGGGTTTCCAGCGGGCCCGCCGCTTTGGTAGGGCGGGTCTGTTGGCCTGGGCCCGCCAAGTGGTGTTGTTGGCACCGTGGCCCCTCTACCTCGGTCTGTGGTTGTTGGGGTATTTCCCGAATGTGTTGCTGCTGTTGGGCCTGTTGCTGCTGTCTACGTGGGGCTACGTGTGGCTGGGGCGGCAATTGCAACGGACGGAACCGACCGCCAGCCAGGAACCCCAACCGCCGTCCCTCCCTGCGATTCCCCCCGAAGATGTCAAACAAATGCAGGGGATTTTTGGGATTGAAACGTTCTATGCCACGGAAACGCGGTTGCAGGAAGGGGGCATCGTGTTTCGGGGGAATTTGCGCGGGGAGCCGAATGTAGTGCATGGGCGGCTGACGGCAGCCCTGAAAGCCCGCTGCGGCGATCGCTACGATTTGTTTTTGACGGAGGGGCCCGACGGCCGGCCAACGGTGGTGATTTTGCCCCGGAACCCAAAACTCCGGGAACGCAGCCCCCTGCAATTGGGGTTGGCCGGGGTGCTGGCGGTGGTGAGCGGGATTGCGGTGTTTGGGCTGGGCGATCGCCTGGGGGCCCCGCTGGAACTGACGGCGGGTACGGTGGGGATTGTGGTGGCCCGGGAGTTGGCATTGCGCTGGCAAGCCCGCCGCTACCAGGTGCTGCTCACGCCTCCATTTTTGTTGCCGTCTTCGCAAATCGGTTCCTTTGGCGCCTTTGCCCGGGTGAAAACCCCCCTCCCCAGCCGGAAGGCTTTGTTTGATCTGGCGATCGCCCCTGCCATCACCAGCATTGTCCTGAGTTTGCTGGTGTTGGGGGTGGGTCTGCGGCTGACGGCCCTGGGCCAGGGCACGTTGGAACTGCCCCCCCAAATTTTTCAAAACTCGGTGGTGGTGGGATTGCTGGCCCGCGGGGTTTGGGGGAAAGCGCTCCAGGTGGATTTGCTGGCGGTGCATCCCTGGGTGTTGGTGGGTTGGCTGGGCTTGGTGATCTCGGCGCTGCACTTGATGCCGGCGGGGCAATTGGATGGGGGCCGCATTGTCCACGCGATCTACGGTCGCCGTACCGCCGGTTGGACGACCCTGCTCACCCTCTTGGCCCTGGGGGTGGCGGTCACATTTACCCCGATTGCCCTCTATTGGGGGGGCTTGATTTTGATCCTGCTGCGCGATCGCGAACGCCCCATGCTCGAAGAACTGTCGGAACTGGATGGCGATCGCGAAGCCCTGGGCATTGCGGCTCTGTTCTGGATGTTGCTAACGCTGGTACCGCTGTCGCCGCTGGTGGCAGAACGCCTGGGGATTGGCTGAAGTCCCTCACACTTTGCCGAAGCGCCGCTGGCGACTCTGAAAATCCTGCAGGGCTTTGTGAAATTCCCGGCGGTTGAAATCGGGCCACAACACGTCGGTGACGTAAATTTCGGTGTAGGCCAACTGCCACAACAAAAAGTTGCTAAGGCGCATTTCGCCGCTGGTGCGCACCAACAAATCCGGGTCCCCCGTGGCCGCCGTGTACAAATGCTGCGCAAATAAAATTTCGTCGATGTCCTCCGGGCGGAGCTCCTTGGCTTGCACCCGTTGGGCAATCTCGCGGCAGGCCTTGACGATTTCGGAACGGCTGCCGTAGTTGATGGCGACGTTGAACACCACCCCTTGGTTCTGGGCCGTAAGGGCCATCGCCTCTTCCATCTGCCGACGGAGCGTTGCGGGCAGCGGACTCAAGTCACCGGCGAAGTGCAGTTGCACCCCCTCCTGCTGCAACGCGGCCAATTCCTGATGCAACACCCGCTCAAACAACACCATCAAAAAGTTGACTTCTTCTAGGGGACGATGCCAATTTTCCGTGGAGAAGGCGTAGGCGGTGAGGGTGCCAATGCCCCAGTCTTTGCAGCACCGCAACAAATCCTTGAGGGTGTCTACTCCCTGCCGATGACCCACCGCCCGCGGCAAACCTCGTTGGGTGGCCCACCGCCCGTTGCCGTCCATGATCACCGCCACATGCTGGGGCAGTTTCTCCCGATCTAAATCGGGGGGAAACGTCTTCATTGCGTCTTTTTCTCTTTGGCCAACCATGCGCGTAACCATGAAAAACGTCCGCCTTCCCGCATTAAAGGTGGGGTGCGGGCTCCCCCCAGGTTTTCTTCGAGGTATTCTCGCAGGCGGGCACTGCTCACGGGGCGATCGAGCGCACCGTCCCGGGCGATCGCAATGGAGCCGGTTTCTTCGGAGACCACAATGCAAAAACAATCGGCGACGGCTTCCGTGAATCCCATGGCGGCCCGGTGGCGGGTGCCAATTTTGCGGGCAGTGGCCCGGTTGGACAGGGGCAAAATAATCCCTGCCGCGACGATGCGATCCTGCCGCAACCAGACGGCCCCATCGTGCAACAGGGTGCTGGTCTGAAAGATGGTTTGCAGCAACTCCCGCGACAGTTCGGCGTTGAGGCGTACCCCCGGCACCGAAAAATTTCCCTCGTCGATGGGGGCACCGGTCTCGATCGCCAGCAGGGCCCCGGTGCGGTTCTGGGACAATTCTTTGATCGCATCCACCAACTCGTCCACGATGCCATCGCCGCGGTTGGGCGATCGCCCCCGTTCCGCCGCCCGCAGCCGCCACTGACCGCGGCCCAGGGCTTCCAGTACCCGCCGCAATTCCGGTTGCAGAATCACCGCCAAAGCCACCGCCGCCCCGATCGCCAGCTTGTCCAGGACAAACCCCAACAATTGCAGTTGGAAGACCCGCTGCACCACGACGTTGGCCAGCAACAACACCACAAACCCCCGCACCAGGGTCAGGGTTCGCCGGTCTTCGCTGAGGGAAAGGAGAACGTAGATGAGCAGCCCCACCAACAGCACATCCAGCCCCACCGCCAACCGGCCCAGGCTGGGCCCAAAGGCCACGGACGGAAGGGGCGCCGCCATGGTTTTTTACCCCCGCAGGCGATCGGGCAGGCAATCTTGCCGTAGCAAATCCGCCGGTGTTTCCCGTCGCAAAATGAGATTGGCTTCGCCTTGATTCACCAGTACGGCGGCGATTTTCGGCAAGCGATTGTAATGGGAAGCCATGCTGTAGTTGTAGGCACCGGTGCTGGCCACCACCAGAATATCCCCGCTGGCCGGAGCCGGCAACAGCACATCCCGCAGCAGCACATCCCCAGATTCGCAGTGTTTGCCCGCTACCGTCACCACTGTAGCCGCCGTTGCCGTCGGCCGATTGGCCAGCAAAGCACTGTAGCGCGATTGGTAGGTGATGGGTCGCGGATTGTCCGACATCCCCCCATCCACAGCAATGTAGGTGCGTACCCCCGGTACCGTCTTCTGGCTCCCCACCGTATAGGCCGTCACGCAGGCCGGCCCAATCAGCGATCGCCCCGGCTCACACACCAACGTTGGCCACGGCAACCCGCTGCCCTCCCATGCTTTGCCCAACCCCGTCACCACGGCTTCTACCCACTCGGCAATGGTGGGCGGATCGTCGGCTTCGGTGTAGCGAATCCCCAGACCCCCCCCCACATTCAATTCGGTAAAGGGTAAACCGTAGGTTTCGCGACCCTGGCGGTACCAACTCACCAACGCTTCGGCAATGTCTCGGTGGGCCTGCAACTCGAAAATCTGGGAGCCGATGTGGGCGTGCAAGCCCACCACTTCCCAATTCCGCTGTGCAGCAAATTCCAGCACCGCCGGCATCTCGTTGGGATCGAACCCAAACTTGCTGTCCAAATGCCCGGTGCGGATGTATTCGTGGGTGTGGCACTCGATCCCCGGCGTGACCCGCAACATCACCCGCGGCCGGCGATCGCCCGCCAACTCCCGCAACCCCTGCAAGTCGTGCCAATTGTCGGCCACCACCGTCACTCCCAATTCCAGGGCGTACCGCAACTCATCGTGGGACTTGTTGTTGCCGTGGAAATAGATGCGATCGCCCGGCACCCCCGCTTCAACGGCGGTCAACAACTCGCCGGCGGACACCGCATCGATGTACAAACCTTCCTGGGCCACCAGGGCACACACCGCCAAGCAACTCCAGGCCTTGGAAGCGTACAACACCCGATGGGGGGCCTGGGGATACAGCCGCGCCAAGGACGCTTGGTACTGTTGGCAAGCCGCGCGCACCGTGGTTTCATCCAAAATATAGAGGGGGGAACCAAACCGCGCCACCAAATCCACCACGTCACAGCCACCAATCGCGAGGTGGCCGGCCTCCGTTACGGTCGCCGTCAGGGGCCAAATTTGTTGGTTGGGGGCCCGGCGATCCAGCGCCGGGTCTACAGACAAAGAAAGAACGGTTGTCATGAAAACTGCAGGTGCACCGTCCTTATTATCTCTCAAGAAAAGCCGCAACTTGGGCCGCCACCGCCAGCCCGTGCCGCACGCAATCGCCGAGGGCCACCCCCCCCCGATAATTCCCGGCCAAAACCAACCCCGGTGGTAAACCCGCCGCCAGCCGCGCCAAGCGCCCTTGGTGCCCCACCGTAAACTGCGGGATCGCCCGCCGCCACAGGTTCACCGCCAATACTTTGGGGGGCGCCGCCGTCGGTTGAACCAAAATTTGTCGCAAGTCCTGGTGGACCGCTTGGGCGATCGCCCCTGCGTCCAACTGCGCCAGTGTGGGATCGGTGGTGCCGCCAATGAAATTCAGCAGGAGGGTGTATCCGGCGGGGGCCCGCCCCGGAAACAAACTGGATGCCCAAATGGTGCCCAGGGTGCGAATGCCTTGCCCCCGCGGCACCAAGTGCCCAAATCCCCGCAACGGCTGCCGCAAATCCCCGTCGGGATAGGCCAACACCGCACAGGCCACCGCCGGATAGGGAATTCTCTCCAAATCCGCCACCCAATCGGCGGTTTCTGGGGTTTGCTGGAGAATTTTCGCCGCCGCCCACGCCGGCACCGCCAACACCACACTCCGGGCTTCCAATTCCTCGCCGCTGGCCAACACCGCCCGCCAGCGATCGCCCGTGGGTTCCAATCGGGTTAAGGCTTGGTTCAAGGTTAGGGTCACCCCCCGTTGGGCTAAATCGGCGGCGATCGCCCGGGGCAAAGCCTCGATCCCTTCCCGGAAGGAACCCAACTCCCCCGGCTTGGTCTGGGGCAAATGGGGATCGGGGGCCCCCCGCTGCCGCAGGGCCTGGATAAACCCCGCCACCAGGCCGCCCCCCATCGCTTCGATCGCCGTCACCCGGGGAAAAGCCGCGCCAATGGAGAGGGCTTCGGGATCGCCGGCATACACCCCCGATACAAACGGTGCCGCCAACCGCGTCAAAACCTCCGGCCCCAAATGCCGCCGGAAAAAACTCCCCACCGTCTCATCCGCCGCAAAGCTGGGGGGCACAAACCCCAAGGCCCCCACCGCCGCCCGCAATTTGCCCCACGGCGACAACAAACCCGTCGTCAGGAGACCCGGTGGGGCCATGGGTACCGCCTGCAAACGGTTTTGCCACCACACATACCGGGGCAACCGCCGGTCAGCCAAAATCAACTCGTCCCGCAAACCCATGGCGATCGCCAAAGCCAACAACTCCGGGGTGGGCGAAAAGCTGTTGGGGCCCTCCTCCCACTGAAAGCCATGCTCCCGCCGGGTGACGATCGCGCCCCCCACGCGGTCACTGGCTTCCACCACCCGACAGGCCACACCCCGCTGCGCCAAGCCATGGGCCACCGTCAAGCCGCAAATGCCGGCCCCCACCACCAAAACCTCGGTTGGCTCCCCTTGGCGATCGTCCATCATCCAACCTAAAACGAGTGCTGAAACAACGAATTCAAGTACACCTTCGCCGCACTGCGGTAATTCCGGGACGTGCCATTGGCCTCGTACCCCCCATTTTGCAGCAGGAACAACGATAACGCGGCGCTAAACACCCGATCCTGATCCCAATCCGGGTGAGATTCCAAATAGCTCCGCAATGTCTCGTGCAACTCTTCCGGAATCTCAGCCAAAATGCTTACCGTTGCCTTCATGGGGGATGTTTTCCTCCTCTCGTGGGAGTTCATTGTGCGCCCCAGCCCCCCCCTTGTCAATCCGCGTCGCTGCCACCTACCACCCCCCTTGACAAGTAAGAATCGAGATTTTGACCTATTTTTTGTTGCACTCTTTTACAGAAGACGATTTCCACAGAAAATGGGTTAAGAACGGATTAAGCACCGCCGTGGCGACCTTGGCCGGAGATCGGGGAGCGGGGGGCTGTGGAAAACCCGGCGATTTCTGTGGAAAACCCAGGGGAATCTGTGGAGAACGCTGTGGATAACTTGGGGGAAAAAGCAAGCAAACTTTTTTTCGGGGAGGGCAATTGTTACAAAGCGATCGCCAGCACCAGCAACCAGAGGGGTAGCAGCAGCA